>JAYWBY010000607.1:0-9552 GCA_043781115.1 Pseudomonadota bacterium | reverse complement strand
GCCGAAGGGTCGAATTCCGCTGAGCCGGTCTTGCCGGATTCGGTTTTGACGCTGACCCGGTACATACCGGTGCTTTCGTTGATATCGTCATAATATTTCGGCATCGTGAAGAGTTTGCCTGGAGGGATGACGGTCGCTTGTCCGTTCACTTCGACGATGGCTTCGTTGGTGAGGTAGCTGTTCAAACGAATTTGACCCGGATCGGTCAGCGAGGCACCCGCGGGAGCGACATAACCCGGGTAGGTCTTGACCGGCGTCGTCACTACGGCCGGGGTCTGAGTTTGTTGTTGGGCCGGGTCAACGACAGGAGTTTGTTGCTGCTGTTGCTGTTGTTGTTGTTGCTGCTGTTGAGCTTGGGCGTCTTGCGAGTTGTCTTTCGCCGCCGTGCCGAGCTTTTGGTTGCCGGTGTCGGTGGTCGTCTTCTTGGCGCCAGGAGCCGTAAGGCCGCCGGTCGTGCCTTCGCCAGACTTGCTTTCGCAGCCCAAAGCCATGGTGACGAGCGCCGTCGAAATCGCCGTGCTGAGGATGTGCTTAAGAGTCATGGTGCCCTCGCAAAATGAATTTTGGAAACTGGGTTCTGAATAGATACTTTGCAAATTAGAGACCAACGTCTGAGTCACTGATATCGGCAGCTTAGCGGCAAAACTTTTGCCCAAGGTTTTTACACGACATTGGGTCGACAGCTCCCCGAGAGCGGAATTTTATCGTTAACTATCTGATTTAATTAACTAATATGCCATGTCACCGAACTTGGCGGCGGCGAGTTGTCGTTGGACAGTCCAGCCATTGGTCGGTTCTTCCCGCCGGAAGCGGGCGTCACGGCTAGAGGTTTTTTTCTAAATTCAATTTTTCGCCGTGCGCTCCGACACAGTCTTAAGGGGTAACTCCCTGATTCGATAAATGTCGAGAGGCGGTTTTGCGGATCATACCTATTACATCGTTGCTCCTAGGCTGCGCTGCCGCACTCAGCGGTTGCTGGGTGAAGAAGACGGCGTGCCGCGGATTACACTCCGCGCTTGGCAGCTCGTGCGCCGACGATTCCTCAACCGATTCGTCGGGTGATGAACCGACGGGCGGCGTGTCCGGTGCGAGTGCGCAGCCGGACGACGGCACCTCTGGCTTCGTGGCCGTGGCGCCCGTCACGGAAGTATCCGAAACGGTCGTCGGCCAAGGCTTTGCTCTAACTCGCGTGACGCCGGAGCAGTTGTCGAACAACCTGATCGCGACGGTGAACTTTGGCGGCGACGCCAACGAGTTTCGGTACGACGACCAGTACGCCGGTCAAACCATCGACTACCTGCAGATTCTCTTCGGCGTGCCACTCGGTGGCGTCGACTTCGAGACGGCCACCAAACGCGATCTGTCCACCAAGGCCCAGACGCTGCTCGTCTCGCGCGTCGTGGCGTCGGAGATCGCCGCGGCGGCCACCTGGAAAGAATGGAACAAGGCCGCCAACGCCCGAGTGCTCTTCACCCAATGCGACATGGGAGTCGACCGCCCGTTCATGGACGCTGACGCGAGCCAATCGCAGACCGACCAGGACGCCGTCCATGCCGGCGAAGCGCGCTGGAACAAACAGGTCGACGAATTTTTTTGGCGTTTCTATTCGCGCCCGCCGAGCGACGCGGAGCGAGGCGCCGTAAAGACGGCCTTTCTCGAAGCCTTAAAGAACGAGGGCTACCCCCAGGCCGGTTGGATCACGGTGCTCTATGCACTCCTGTCGACCGAGGAGTTTTGGCACATATGAAAGACCCAAAATGTAAATGCCACGGTCTTTCCCGGCGCGAGCTCTTGGCGACGCTAGGACTCTGGGGCGTCGCGTCGCCATTCGTCGGCGGCCTGTCGCCGCTTCTCCCCTGGCTCAGTCCCGACGCCATGGCGCAAGGCGCGACCCCTCACCGGTTCCTTCAGATATTTCTCGGCGGCGGCTGGGACAGCATCCTTGCCACCGATCCCGCCGTCGCAGGCGGCGCCAAAGCGCGGGGGGGCATGTACCAGCCCGCGTACTACCAAAGCGGCAATTCCCAGTTTCCCGGCGCTCCCATCACGGTCAGCGGCAAGAGCAACCTCGTCGTCGGTCCGGGCCTGGCCCCCGCCGCTTCCGCCTTCGCCGCCGTTCCGACCGCTTTCGTCAACGGCATCTACGTGGAAGTCACCGCCCACGAACTCGCGACCAACTACCTTTATTCCGGCCAGCCCAGTTTGTCTCGTTCGCGCGAATACCCGGCCATCGTCGCGACGATGGCCGACCAAACTGGCGGCTTTCCCGCCCACGTGATCCTCGGCGGCCCGATCCCGCTGTCGACGACCAAGGCGAACAACCCGCCGCTGCAGTCACTCGACACCGAAACCTTCGTGAAAATGCTCGCCGGTCCTTACAGCTCGGACGGCAGCGGCTTTCACGATGCGACCTACACCGCCGCGCATAATTTGATCGCGTCGATGAATCAAGAGTACAAAAAGCGCCTAGGCAAGGCGGCGGACTCTGGGCTTTCGGCCTGGACCTCGTCGGAGGCCGGCCTCCCAGCGCTCTACGCCAAGCGGTACGACCAGAAGTTAGGCCCTACCAGCCAAATGCGCACCGATTTCGAAGCGCCGGTCGGCAAAAGCGACGCCGTCGGCGCCAAAATGGCTTTGGCGTATCAAGTTCTGAAAGAAGGCGTCAGCCGCTTCTGCACGGTGAACTTCGACGGCTTCGATACGCACCAAAACCATTTCTCGAGCCACCTGCCGTTGATGCAAGGGTTCGCGCGGAGCTTGAAGGCACTGCTCGACTACATGGCGGCCACCAACGACCCCGACACGGCGTCGAAAAAGCTCATCGAGACGACGACGATTTTGATCACCTCGGAATTCAACCGCACGCCGCTTTTCAACGGCGCTAATGGCACCGATCACTGGCAAACGGCGGCCGCCGTCGTCCTCGGCCGAGGCGTGAAAGACAATACGGTCGTCGGCTCGACGGACACGGCCGGCAATGCCGTGAATTACGGATCGGGCAAACTCCTACCCGACCATTTGGCCGCGACCGCCCTGAGAGCCCTGGGCTTCGCTGCCGAAGCCGACAAGATTAGCGGGGTGAATCTCACTGCGCTCTTTACTTAAAAATTTGCTGACGATGCTACCGTTTTTGGTCCCGGGCACTGCGTCGGCCCAAGACACGACGGCGGAGTTCCGCTACCTGTCGACGGTTCTGCGCGACCACCTTCCTAGTGTTGCAGAGTCCAAAGAATTTTACGCCGCGGCCGACAAGGACAAAGCGCTGGATGATTTCTTGACGGAATGGTTGGCTTCGGCGGACCACGAGCAGCGCGTGGCGCGGCACTTCAACGACATGTTCGGCGTCAGCCCTTACTTCTTCGTCACCGACGCGAGCCTCGATTTGATCGCCTACGATCCAGCGGATCATCCCGAGGCTCCCTCCGACCTGTCGGTCGCCGGCGTCTATCACTTGCCGGCGAGCGTCAAATCGAGCTGCGGCGGCGCGCCCGTGTCGGCGAACGCCTGGTTCAGCGACACGGCGATCATGATCTGCCCGTCGGCGGTGTCCACGGCGATCAGCTATGGCGGCGGCATGATTCGCTGCACCGATTCCTTCAGCGCCAATGGCATCCTGAACCCGGCCTGCGGCTGCGGGCCCGAGCAAATCATTTGTTATCCGCGCGATTTGAAGCACAAAACGGTCGTCGGCATCGCCCGGGAGTTCGCCGACCGGGGTCTAAGGGCCTACGAGCAAGGTTGGTCCTGGCTCGACCTGTTCGGGGGAGACCTCTATTACGGCGACCGCTGGCTTTACCACCACTACCTCTTTCAACAAAAAGTCGCAGTCACGATGCAGCCGCCCTCGGCCTCGGAGCTAGCGTTCCTCAAATCGTTGCCGCTCGACTCGAAGGTCGAGGTGGCGCATCCGGGCGGGCCGGAGCGGGCAGGCATCGTCACGTCCCCCGCCTTTCTCACTCGGTTCAATAACTTCCGCTCGCGCGTTCGGGCGTTGACCGACCAACTGCTATGCAAAGATGTCGACGGAAGTCTAAACGTAGATGGTTACACCTCGTTCCTGAACACCGACCTCTCGGCTTTCGATAAGTCGCACGGCAACAAGCCCGGCTGCGCCACTTGTCACTACGGCATGGACAACTTCGGCTCGACCTTGCTGGGTTGGACCTCCGACGGCTACTTCGAAGCCTGGGCGCCCCCGTCGCAGATCGGCCACGTTTTCGGCGAGGACGGCACTGGCCCGCGCTTCTTGATGCAGAGCTATGTCGAACGCGCTTCGGGCTTCGTCGAATGCATGGCGAAAAAATCCTGGGAAGACTTCAGCGGCGCCCGCTGGGACGATTTGACGTCGAGCCAAAAGGACGAATTGACCGCGCAAGCGGCGCTCGGGCCAAAGCAAGCAATCCGCGCCGTGCTTACCTCGTCCGCGTTGAAAGGCCGTCGCGCCTCCGTCACTTCGGTGGTGAAGAAGACGGTGGTAGTCATTTACGACTTCAACCGCGACATCAACCCGATCCTCGAGCAGAGCTGCGGCGGGCAGAGCTGCCATGCCGCCGACAACACGCGCAGCGCCGGCTCAGCCTACGTCGGCAACGAATCGCTTTTCAAAGGAGCGCCCAAAGAGCGCTTGGCCAACGGCTCCATGCCGCCGGCGGGCGCGACCCCTGGCCTGACCGACGACGAACGCAATAAATTGCTGATTTTTCTTGGCCAATAGCGCCCCTCCCCCGTAAACTCAAACCCTCCGGATCGTCCATTGGGGGTCTTCCATGCCGAGCATTCTTCGTCGCGCCCTCATCGCGGCGTTCTGTTGCAGTTCAACCGCCTGCGTGAGCTACACCCGTCCTGCCGTCAGTCTCGACTCCCTGACCGAGCAAAAGAAGGCCGCGCCGTCTGGCTCGGGCTACTTAGCTTTCACCGCCGGCTTCGACATGAAGACCTTCACGGGATATCCGTCGGTCGTCTTCGAAATCACCGACAGCCAGACACAAGCAACGCAAGACCTCCGAGTCAGCCCCGAGGATATGGAAGCCTTCGGAAAGGGCCGCGAGTGGGTGCCACTCGTCTTCGTAGTCCCCGCCGGTCACTACACCGTGACGCGAACACTTATGAGCGTTCCGGGCGGCTACGTCAAAGGCCACCGTTTCGACCCCGCCGACCACTTGCTCAGCGTCGAGAAGGAGCTACAGCCGTTCACCATCGACGCCAACAAGCTGACCCACCTCGCCGTCCTGCACTTCTCGATGACCGAAAGCAATTCAGCCAAGTACCTTTACTATTATTCGCAATCTAGCGTGGACTTGAGGAAGCCGACGGCGGCGGCGTGGGAGCCTTACAAAAGCTTTCTGGCGTCGACGCCGGCGGTCTATCTGAAGAAGACCCAGATGAACACTTTCAGTTGGCCCCCAATGGTCTTGACCGCGGGAGCCAAGGAAGAGACCGAGAAGGAAGCAGCGCCGCTCAAAGGCACGTCGCAGATGCTCAGCCCCGACCAGGTCCAAAAAGTCACCCAGTCCAAGCGGGGCGAGGTAGGCGCCTGCCATTTGCAGTATTCGCCGAAGGCGAAGGGCCGCATCGAAATCAAATATGTCGTCGCGCCCGACGGTAAGATCCACGAAGCGAAGCTCGTGTCGTCGACCCTGAAGGCGCCGAAGACCGAGGGCTGCATCTTGGCCGTCGTCAAGACGCTGAAGTTCCCGAAGACGCCCGACGACGACTTCGAGACGTGGACGTTGACCTGGGACTTTGACGCCGGCAAAT
The DNA here is from genome assembly GCA_043781115.1 of Pseudomonadota bacterium. GTDB lineage: Bacteria > Bdellovibrionota_B > Oligoflexia > Oligoflexales > CAIYRB01 > CAIYRB01. The sequence continues at coordinate 3,795 of JAYWBY010000607.1, read as the reverse complement.
AGGAGCTCCGATGCAAAAGCAGGATAAAATCCCCGGGCGCCCCCTGCTCGTCGCTTTTTTCACCATTTTCCTCGACCTGGTCGGCTTCGGCATGATCATCCCGGTGCAGGCGTTTTACGCCGAATCGTTCGGCGCGACGGCCGCGGTCGTGACGCTCCTCGGAGCCTCCTATTCCGCGATGCAATTTCTCTTCGCGCCTTTTTGGGGCAAGCTTTCCGACAAGGTCGGACGACGCCCCATCGTGCTGTCGAGCGTCTTGATCGGCGGCATCGGCCATCTGTGCTTCGGCCTCTCGCCCTCCTTGCTCGGCTTGTTCGCCGCGCGCATGCTTGCGGGCTTCGGCAACGCCAACATCGGCACGGCGCAAGCGATCATTTCGGACGTCACCACGCCCGAGACGCGCGCCAAAGGCATGGGGATGATCGGCGCCGCCTTCGGCCTAGGTTTCATCTTCGGTCCGGCCATCGGCGGGCTCCTCAGTCAGATCAGCCCGACGGCGCCGTCGTTCGCGGCCGCCGGCTTGGCCCTACTCAATCTGATCGCCGCTTCGCTTTTCTTGCCTGAAACCCGCCGCGCGGGCGGCAACCCGTCGCCGAGGCACGGCCTATCCCCCGCTACGTTGAAAGACTATTGGAACCGCGCCGGCAACCCGCGGCGAGTCTTTGCGTTAACGCTCGTCACGACGCTCGGCTTCGCGATGATGGAGCAAACATGCGGGCTCTTCATCGAGCATTCGTGGCTTGGCGCCTCCGCTCTCGACGCCGCGACGCGGTTGAAGGAAGCAGCTCGCCTCACGGCCTACTACCTCGTCGCGGTCGGCGTCACCGCAACCATCGTTCAAGGCGGCCTGATCGGACCACTGCAGCGCCGCTTCGGAGAAGTTAAGTTGGCGCGGACCGGCGCGCTGATCCTGCTCGTCGCCATGGCCCTGTTGCCTACCTTGGTCGGCGCTGGCAGCATGCCTTTGATGCTGCTCTCCGCAGTCATCATGGCATCGGGGTCGGCGCTGCTGAACCCGAGTTCGACGAGCCTCCTTTCGCGCGCGACGGGCAAGGACGAGCAAGGGGAGGCCTTAGGGATCAACCAATCGCTTTCGGCGCTCGGTCGGGTCTTCGGCCCCGCCGCGGCAGGGATGCTTTTCGTGGCCCTTCCAGCCATGCCGTTTTACACAGCAGCCGTTCTGATGGCGCTCGGTAGCTTCGTCGCGCTCAGCCTCGAGCCGCCCGCGGCCGCCGCGCGATGAACCTTCGGGCCGTCGACCTCAATCTGCTCGTGGCGCTGCAAGCGCTGCTGGCCGAGCGCAACGTCACGCGCGCGGCGAAGGCCGTGGGTTTGACGCAGCCGGCGATGAGCAACGCCTTGTCGCGGCTCCGCGACCTATTTGGCGACCCCTTGCTGATTCGCACCCCCGGCGGCATGCAACCGACTCCGCGCGCCGAAGGTCTGACTGCACCTCTCGCCGCGGCGCTCCGCCAAATCGAAGCCGAGGTCCTGCGGAGCAAAGTCTTTCAACCCGAATCGTGCGATCTGACGTTCAACGTCGCGACGCAAGATTACGAGCAATTGGTGCTCCTGCCCCCGCTCATGGAGAAGCTTGCCAAGGTCGCGCCGCGCGTCCGCTTGCACATCACGACACACCGCGACCGCCTGCCGATCGAAGACCTTCAGCAAGGCCGCATCGATTTCATGATCGGGGTGCAACAGGAATCGCACGCTGGACTATACAAGACGCCGCTCCTCGACGACCGCTTCATCTGCGCGATGCACGACAAACACCCCGACGTTAAAGCGCGCCTGACCTTGCAGCGTTACGCAGCGCTCGACCACTTGCTCATTTCGCCCTACGGCGGCATGAGCGGCTACGTCGACGAAGCGCTTGCGGACCACGGCCTGACGCGAAACGTCAAACTAGCGGTTCCTCACTTCTCGCTGGCGCCGTTCGTGCTGCTCCGCTCGAACTTCGTGCTGACGCTCCCGGAGCGCGCCGCGCGGCTCTTCGCCGATCACCTGCCAATCAAACTGGCGAAGCCCCCACTCGAAATTCCCGGTTTCAGCGAATTTCTCTTCTGGCACGAGCGGACGCATGGCGATCCGGCCTACGCCTGGTTCCGGCAAATCCTGAAAGAGGTAGCCGCCCCGCTCCGTTGAATTCAGAGACCGTTCAGGTACGTGACGAGCTTCGTCAAATCGGCGGGGCTGAGCCCGCCCGAGGGCATGCGTTTCGGGTCGCCCGCGGGGCGTTGGATGCGGTCCAGGACGTCCGCCTTGCGCTGGGTGAAGACGGCTTCGTTGCCGACGAACTGCGGCATTTTCGTGCCGGCGCCATGGCAGCCGCCGCCGTTGCAGTTGCCGCGGAGGATCGGGTCGATGTCAGTGGTGAAGAAGGAAGGAGTCGACGTCGGCGCCGCCCCGCCAGTGGGCGCGCCGGGCGTCTTTGGCCGCGCGGCGACCGGGACCGAGCCAACAGGCTTGACGTGGACTTCGATTTTCGCGCCACGCGCAATCGAACGCGGCAAGCGCAAAGCGCCCGTGGCCGCGTCGTAGGACCAGCCGGTCATCAGACCGCCCTCGACGTCGATCGTCAGTTGACCGGCGTCGAGGCCCGCGCGAAACGCCACGTCGAACGAGCGCTGATGGCCGCCGTCGAGGGGGAAGTCGCTGAAGAAGGAGGCAAAGCTAGGAGAACAGAGCGAGCCACGCAGGCCCTTCGAAGCGTCGACGACGGCGCCCAGGGTCTTGGCGAAGTCGACGTTTAGCGCCGTGCCGCAACCGTTCTTCTCGTCGTCGCTGAGTCCCGCGACGCTCGGATCGACGGTCAGAGTGGAAAGACTCCATTTGCCTGCGCCGAGCTGGCGGTCGAGCTTCGCTTGGAGGCCGGCCAAAGCCTGGAGCGCGCTCGGAGACACCTCCGCGCCCCGGTCGGTGACGAGCAAGATGGCCAGAAAGGCTCCCGGACGAAGGCCGTTGACGCCAACTTCAACGTACGCGGCGGCTGGACCATAAGGATCATTGGCCGAGGACACCTGGCCGCCGGCGTCGCGCCCGAGTTGCGCCTTGAGCGTCGTCGCCAGGTCCTTCGAATCGTTAGTCAGCACGCCTAGGTCGGCGCGCGCGGTGAATTTGGCTCCGCCATCCGATTCGGCGAGGTCGGCCATGGAAAAATTGAACGACGAGGGCAGGAAGGCCAAGCGGGCGGCGAGAGAGTCGGCTGCGTAGACCATTCGGTCATTGAAGTTGCCCGACTGCGAACCGTCGTCGACCAAGACGAGGAAGTCGACCGGCGCGTTTTCGTAACTGGCGTCCAGGATAATGACTTCGTCGCCGTCCTTGCTAGTTTCTGCCGCCGGCGAGAGCTCGGATGGCTTATGGCGCTTCTCTTGATGCGAGACTTGCTTGCAAGCAGGCGTCAGCGTCGACAACAAGAAGAGCGTAAGGGGCAGGGAGCGCATCGGTGACCTTTCGAGCAACTAAAAATCCGCAGGCAAAAAAATCCTAAACGAGCGCCTCGGCGACATGGGGCGAATCGACCGCCAAACCCATGGCTTTCAGCACCGTCGCGTACCAGTCGGCCGGCGTCGACGGGCGTTTCTGGCCGTCCGAAAGCGTCGTGTCGGCAAACGTTTGGCCGAGTTGGTCGGTTTTGGTAAAGCGGCCGCCGACTACGGCACTCCGGACGATCGTCGACGGACCGGTCATGAAGGCGAAGCCGGCGCTGGTGTCGCCGTTGGTGACGTCGCGGCCGCCGTCGGACGTCGAGACGCAAAAGAGATTCGGGATGGCTTTGTGGAGCTTGAC
>JAYWBY010000606.1:0-3475 GCA_043781115.1 Pseudomonadota bacterium | reverse complement strand
GCCGGTTCTCCTTCCCGATCCAGGTCAGCTCTAGTTTTTGGCGTTTCGACATGTGGGACGGATGCTACAAGCCGGCGTCGCGAAGTTTCACCACAAATGGGCGTGCGGTCGTCAGATTGCGGAAGAAGGCCAGCGGCCCTTTGTCTGCCACCGCGAGGTCAACGAGCACCTCTGCTCGGACACGCTCCCTCCATGCGTCCAGCGGCTGACTCAGCAAGCCCGCTGCATCCGCATCGGTCATGACGGTCGGGCGATCAACCCAACCCACGTTTGCTCGCAGCGTCAGCCACATGATGGCGTGACGGCCGTTCCGATAGATGAGCTTTTCCAGACCGACGGCGACCATTTCGCTTGTCGCCAGAAGTTTCGAGGCACGACGGTAGAGGCGCACGGCATTGGCTAGGCGACGCCCCGACAATTGCCCGTTGAACAAGCTGGCGTATTCGGCGCTTTTGGAATCTTGAAACTTACTCGGCTCGCGTTTGAGCGTGACCGGGAAGCCCGGATCAGGGTTCAGCAGAGCAAGCGCGACGGACGCATCCTCGATAGTCATTACATCCAGACCAGAGATGAGTGAGCGGGACTCGGGGCGAAAGCGATAGCTGATTTTGTAGAAGGCCAGTTCGCGCTTCAGGCGTTCCTGGGTGCCATCGAGTGCAGCGAAATGGGCGGGTGAGACAGGGTTTTGGTAGTTGCGGGCGCGAGTTACCGTGGCGCTGAACTCGTCGAGTTGATCGACCTGAATCAGCGTGAGCAGGACGCGCGCGGCGGCGATGTCGGCGGCTGGCCGCGTGGTGGCAAAGTGCTGGCTCGAAGCAATCGTCTGTGCGCCGTTAATTACGGACAGTCCTTTGACTTCAAACCTGCGCCCTCCGTCCTTTGGACCTTTGATGTCAATGGTGTGGGCGATTGCAGTTACGCCATTGCTAAGATAAAAGAAGCTCTGAGGAGCCTTCTCCAGCGTGCCATGAATCGCGCGGTTCACATCGGAGGGACCAATCCCGAGAAAATACCGGATGTTTTTTTCCAGCAAGCCGTTCCCATGTTTCGTGTAGAGGCTCGCCAGCGCCGCGACTGAGACTTGGCCATAGTAGGTCACACGCGGGGCGTCGATCCGCTGGCATCCGTAGATCACCAACTCGTCGTTCACCGGTGCGACCGCGTGTTGGGCAAGCAGCTCTTCGACCGTCTGGCTTGGCCCAAAGTCCACCCAAGTGTCACGCAGCCGCTCGTCCGGTTTGTCCGGGTCCGCCAAAAACTGGTTTAGCACGGCTTTCGCGTGGTCCGAAATCAATGGGGCCGTGTGGGCGACCGCGAGGACGATTTGGTCGGCTTCGTCGAGAGCCACATTCAAGTCGGCCTGACGATCTTCGACGTTTTTATTGAACCGGTCGTAACGCTGATTCAGGAGGTCTCGCACTCCTTTGGTGAAGGCGTTTGCCTCGTCTTGATTGAAGGGCTCGTTGGCCTTGAGTTTGGCCTGGACCAGAAACAGCGTCTTCGACGCTTGGTGATAGTGAATGGCGTCGATCCCGTTGTCCTCGTAGTCATCCACCACGGCTTTTGCCGCCGTCACCTCATCCAGTTTGGAAATCTTCTGGATCGCGAAGCCCGCATACGCGCGGGAAACATTCTTGGTGACAAGGTGCTCGGCGGGCTTGTTCTGGACGAGCAGCGGCGGCAGGTGCGGCACAAAATCATCCGCCAGCTTTTGTTTGAGGATGATGAGCTGATCGTCGGTCATGGGAGTCGAGATCGCGAAAAGGAGGCAAAGAAAGCACTACCGGCGGCGACTTTTCTCAACGCTGCGGCTCAGAGCTTGCCCGCCTGTTTGAGATGCTTTTCGTATTCCGGGCGAGCGAGTGGGCAATCCACCAAGTCGAGGAAGAGCTTTTTGGTGATGCCGCATTGCCGGGCCATCTGTGAGAGAAGACTGTCATCAATGTCGAACCCCTTGCCGAGACTCGTCTTGGTCTTGGCCATCGACTTTTTCCCGTCGAGGGCGATGTAAATGAAGTAGTTGTGGTCGCCAGGGCGCGTGGCGAATCCTTTATTGCGCAAGCCGGCCTCGACTTCGCGTTTGTCTCTAGGCATGGGGCACCTCCTGCCAGTCTGCGAGCAACTGGCGTTTCACCCGCAAAGCCGGGGCGGAAAGCAGATCGTCTTCTTCGCGCGCATACTCTGTCCAGAGCATGGAAAGTTGCTCCTTCAATTCCTCGGAAAGCTCCGAGCGGGTCGGGGCAAATACATCGAGGCCCCAGGCCGGGTGCTCCAAGCAAATCAACTGCTGGCTCTCGTTCAATTCAGGCTGCAAATGCAGAGGCCGCTGCGGCTTCACGGAAAGACCAGCGATGCTCAACTCTCCGAGCACGAACGGCGACAAGTCCAGATCCCGCACCTGCTCGACCTCGACAATTTTCTTGGGATGATTCTCTTCGTCCATAATCACACGCCCGGTCACTTGAATCAGATCGCGGCGGTTTTCCAACAACATTGGCTCAATGGACTCGTCGTAGGAACACTCCAACCAGCGCCCTTTCGGTGCGTAGTTGATCGTGAGTTTGCGCTCGCTAAACGAAATGACTTCCAGCCGCCCGGTGACGGTCTGCACCTCGGCGCGTTCTTCGGCAGATTGGAACAGCCTTTTCAGTCGCACGGGTACGGCCTCGTCGAGCACGATTCCAGGACCAGCGCCGTTGAACAATTCATAGCGGTGTCCGCTGCCGGCCGGCGGGCTGAGACTGACGACACAAGTCACTGCGCGTGCGCGAATTCGCCCATCCGGCACGAGCGCGACCATCCGGTCCAAGTCGCCCTGGACGGCGGCGCGGGTAAAGCCGTGGAAAACCTCCATAACGCGGGCGATCTGCGGGGGAGCGAGCAGGTCTTCGCTCAAATTTGCCACCCGCCCGGCGACGGCAAAGCTGCCCGAGACAGGTGGGCGACAGCAGAGCACGTATTTGTTGGCCAACTCGGCAGGCAACCGAAGCCGCTGGCGGAATGTCCGCCCTTCCTCCTGCAAAGCGAAAAGGTGAATGAGTTCCTGCAACGTCGTAAGGCTTTGGGTAAGTAGCGAAACGGGCACCTCGGTGCCGCCACCGGCAGGGTGGATTTTGAAGGTCAACTCGTCTGAATGCGATGAATCCGGCATGAGAATACGGTCAGTAGGTTCCGACGTTCACTGCGCTGGTTCGTTCCGCGTAATTGGAGGCGATAGTGAGAAAGGCGGACACGGGTTCCAGCACCAAGAACCGCTGCAAATGCCGAGGCTCGCCCGAGAGCTGTTGCCTTGAAATATCTGATTGGCGCGGAAGAAACATGCGGAAGAATGATCGAAGCGAGGGAGGAAAAGCGATAACGGAATCGACGGGGCTTTGCGATCCGCAGTTCGGGTTGAAGAAACTCATTTCAACGCCCAACGCACGGTAAAAAGCCGCGCAATGGCGGTTTTCTGCACGAGCTTGCCCTCAATGCT
>JAYWBY010000605.1:0-9613 GCA_043781115.1 Pseudomonadota bacterium | reverse complement strand
CATATAGCGCCTTTGGGCAACCATAGCCGGACGTTCCGCCCTGGGTGTTGCACTCCGTCAACTCGGGCGTATTCACGTAACCGACGTCGGCATAGAGGTCCTGGAAGCCGAGGGGAAAGCTCAAGCTTAAAACCGACTGAAACTCCGTGACGCCGTCGGTCGCGGCCTTGGTCGAAAGCCTCAGCGGCGTGGCTCCCGGCGGGTTGGCGGTTATTGGGATGATCGCCAAGTCCTTAGTTGTGTGGAAGCGGAAGGACGACCCGGAAGTCGCAGTGAAGAATGGCGTGGCCGGCGTGCCCGCGCTGTTCACCGAGGTGGTGGTGCCGACGACGGCTTGGATCTTGAGGTTGGTGATGCCTGTATAGCAGTGCGAATCGCAGGTCGCGACATGGTTGTTGGTGCAGACCTCTTTGTCGCCGCACAAGAAGCCCGAGCCGAGAAACTCGGTACCGGCGGCGCAATCGGACGGGTAGGGGGCAACCGGTTGGCAAGTCGTGTCGATCCGAAAGACGCTTTGGCGGGACGCTTGGAAGAGGGCGAGCGCTTAGGTCGCGTCGCTTGCGGCCGCTGGACCCACCGCGCCCGCGGGTCCCGCCGCGCCGACGTCGCCTTTGTCTCCTTTGACGCCTGTAAGATCGATCGTCGTCCATTGGCCCGAGCCGCAGCTGCGAAAATTCTTGGTATTGGTAACGTAGACTAGAGCACCCTCGCGCGACCCGTCGCAGGCCGGAAGTGTCGAGTCGTCCGCGAAAGTCATGCCGTTCGCCCGGTCCACGGTCACCGCGGGCGAGTCTTTGCTTTTGGTCGACTGGTCCTTGCCACAAGAGGCCGAGCCAATGATGAGCGTGACGACGAGAAGTTTATGCACGAGGTTCCTCCAAATTCCCCGCCCAGTTGCCCCGGCGAAGGCTTAGCCATGATCTGTAATCGGTTGATTTCAAAGGCTCCTTTAAGGAATTATGGACGATCATAAAGTCCCGGAATTACATTACAAATCCTCGTGAGTATAGGAGGCGGCGGCGGTGGCGAAAAAGGTGGCGAAGGGTTTGCGGTATTTCGGCACGGTACAGGGCGTCGGCTTTCGCCGATCGACCGAAAATTTGGCGCGTGGCTTCGCCGTTTCCGGCTTCGTCCGCAATCTCCCCGACGGTTCGGTTCACATCCACGTCGAAGGCGCGCCGGCCGTCGTCGAGCAGTTCTTGGCCCGCATCCGCGAAAAGATGGGCGCCCTCATCACCGAAGCGCGGGTCGAGCCGGCCGTGGTGGAAGATTTTCCGAAATTTTCGATTCAAAGATAAGGACGTCCCGTGGCAAAAACCCCCTCGACGATGTTGGCGCTCGGCACGACCGCTCCCGATTTCAATCTGCCGAGCACAGAGGGTGGCTACGTCAAACTCGCCGACTTCGAAGGCAAGAAGGCCTTGCTCGTCATGTTCATTTGCAACCATTGCCCCTTCGTCGTCCACCTCGCGCCAGCGCTGGCGAAACTCGGTCGGGAGTATGCGCCGAAGGGTCTGGCTATCGTCGCCATCAGCTCCAATGACGCGGAGAAATACCGGGACGACGGGCCGGAGAAAATGAAGGAGGAGAAGGCGCTCAGGGGCTACACTTTCCCGTACCTCTACGACGAGTCTCAGGCCGTCGCGATCAGCTACCAGGCGGCATGCACGCCTGACTTCTTTCTCTTCAACGCCAAGAAGCAGCTCGTCTACCGCGGTCAGTTCGACGATTCGCGCCCCGGGAACGCCTTGCCGATCACCGGCAAGGATCTGCTTGGCGCCGTCGACGCGGTTTTGGCCGGGAAGTCGGTGCAGCCGGCGCAGCGCCCGAGCATCGGCTGCAACATCAAGTGGAAGCCGGGCCAGGCGCCGGCCTACTTCGCGCCGATCGTCTGACATGCACGACCTAGTGGCTTTGGCGAACCGGCTCGGCAAGAATTTCAAGCAGAGGAAAAAGTGGGCTGAGCGGCAGAGCGTCGAGGCCTACCGGGTGTACGAATGCGACATCCCGGAGCTTCGCTACATCATCGACGTCTATTTGGACCGCGCGGTCGTCTACGACAAACTTCGTCTCAACGACGACCCCGTCGCTTCCGAGACGGAGCTGGCCGCCGCGGTCGCAACGGCCCTCGGTTTCCCGGCCGAAAACATCCACCTGAAGCTCCGCCGCCGGATGCCGGGAGCGGAGCAGTATCAAAAGCTCGCGAGCGTCGGCAACTATTTCACCGTCCGCGAGGAGAGCTCCCGGTATCTCGTGAATCTCACCGACTACCTCGACACCGGCCTGTTCCTCGACCACAGGCCGCTCCGCCGCGAATTTCGGCGGTTGTTGAAGGTACCGCGCTTCTTGAACCTCTTCTGTTACACCGGCAGCGTCAGCGTCGCGGCGGCGGCGGCCGGAGCGCGGACGACCAACGTCGACATGTCGAACAGCTACATTGACTGGGCGCAGCGGAACTTCGCGGCGAACGGTTTGGACGACGCGGGGCATGAGTTCATTCGCGAGGACGCCTTGCGATTCTTGGAAGACGGGCTTTTGGGGCGCGAGCCCTTCGACGTGATCTTCCTCGATCCGCCGACCTTCTCGAATTCGAAGAAAATGCGCCAAACCTTCGACGTGCAGCGGGATCATCGCGTCCTGATCGACCGGGCCATGAAGTTCCTGAAGCCCGAGGGCATGCTTTATTTCTCGACCAATCGCGGCCGCTTCCACCTCGAGCCTGCGCTGGCGAAGACCTACGAAGTCGAGGACATCACCGAGAGGACGATCCCGGAGGATTTTCGCGACAAGAAGATCCACCGCTGCTTTACGCTCAGCCGCCCGCGTCCCTAAACAGCAAAAGCTGCCCCTTCTTCACCGTCACCGACTCGATCCGGCCGGTTTTCCCCGCCGTTTCGATCTTGACGGTGTGGGCGCCGGGTTTCAGCCGCAAGCGGCTGATGAAGTAGGCCTCCGGAAGCAGAGTCCAGCTTCTCGTGTCGGCCGTTTCCGTGACGACCGAGAAGACGTTGGCGGCGATGCCGCCGATCGGGCCAAAGTTTTTGTAGGCTTGTTCGGTCAACTGCCCTTTGGCCAAAAGGCGGGCGGCTTGCTTGGCGATCAGCCGTAGCCGCCGATCCTCGAGGTTGCTGGACGCGATGGCGTCGAGCTCCTCGACGTTGTCGGCGGAAGCGAACTTGCCGGACTGCTGTTCGGTGACGCCGGACTTGCCCCAGTAAGACTGCTGATTCGATTTGATCACTGGGAAAGAGAAGCGGACCAGCTGCTTGCCGGCGCCGAAGAAAAACTCGCCGGTCGACTTGATGGCGATGTGGCCGAGTTCGTGGAACACCACGACCTCGCCGTAGTCGTCGTCTTTCAGCTCGGCCTTCGCCGCGGTGATGGCCTTCGGGTAATCCTTCTCCAGCTTCGTCATGCGGTCGGCCCGGTTTCGCTTGTCGAGGAGGTGGTAAAGCGCCTTCACCAAATCGTCAGGCACGCCGCCCGCCACGAACGGCGCGAAGTCCGATTTGTACAAATCGACGGCCTTTTGGTAGTCGATGATCGCGTCGTCGATCTCGCCACCCGCTTCGTAGATGATGCCCGAGAGGTAGCGCGCGAACGCGTCCTCGCCGTATTTGTTCTTGTGCTCGTCGTAAGCCTTGTTCAGCTCCGCGAGTTTATTGTTGATCTTCTTGGCCTCGACCCGGGCGTTCGGCAGATCCTTTGACTCGATGAAGGACAGGGCTAGCTGAGCGTGAATTTGAACTTTTTCGTAATCTTCGCCGCTATAATCCTGGGCGGCGTCGTTCATCACGAACGAGGCGGCGGTGCGGGAGATGCTGGTGGTGTAGAGGTCGTCGGCGATCTTGTCGGCTTCGAGGAGCAGGGTCCGGGCCTTCTCGCGTTCGCCGAGCCGGTCCAGGATCATCGCCTTTTCCAGCCGGTAGAGCAGGCGGTTTTTCGACTCGTCCTTGAGCGAGGAAGCGTCGAGCTTTTTCAATGCGTCCTTGTAGTTGTCGGCCCTGTAGGCCGAACGAATCTCGCGGGTCTCTTCCGTGTAAGAGGCGCAGCCCGAGCCAAAACAAAGGACCACGGCCAAAGCCAGGAGGCTTCGTGCCGTGGTCCATCCGCTGCCGAAGGGCTTCACCAGCCGGCGCCCGAACGTTTGAAGTTCTTCTTGATCTCGTACTTCGTGCTCCAATCGAGAAGTCCGGTCTGAATGTTGGTCAACGTCAGGTTTGTCTGATACGTCACCGTCTTGCGTTCGTCTTGGGTGTGCACGCTACTCGAAATGTTGCCTCCGAGGAAGAAGTCGGCCCCGATCTGCTCGCCCTTCTTCTTCGCGGTGTCGGCTTTCACTTCGCCGCTATGCTGGTACTTCATTTCGTCGAGGATCTTTTGGCGGCGGGCCTTGTCGACGAAGCCGACCTTGCCGGAGTTGATCAACTCGTCTTGGATGTAGTCGGTCAATTGGCGGACGTCCAAATGCTCGTCGGTGCTGTTGACGACGTCGTCGACGATGACGAGCGGTTTCTTGCCGCCGTGGGTCTTTTGGAAGTCTTTCAGCCATGGCTTCTCGAGCATGCCTTGGATCATGTGCTCGGCGGTCTTGCGGGCATCCGTTTCATTCCATTTGTCGTCGACGATCTCGGCCTTCGCCGGGTCGGAATACTCGCCCTCGAAGCTTGGGCTGCACGCCGCGAAGCTCCACGCCACGCTCGCGAACGCCCCGCATTTGAGGCCGAACGACACCAACCGCTGGAACTTGGTAATAGGCAGCATAAGCTCGGATTACTCCTAATTAACTTCAGGTTAGAGGCCCGGTGCAACGTCCGCGAGCATAGCATACCAAAGCCGTGAATGGGAGCTATGGTAAAATAGCTGATAAGACCGCCAAAACCACTGGAGCGCCCGCCATGCGAGCACCGATCATCACAGCTTTGGTGTTTTACACTACCCTGATCCACGCCTCGCCGGCCGGGGTGCGCAGCGTCTATTTGAACGGCGTCGACATTTCGAGCGCCAAGAGCCAAGACCTGCACAATGTCGACATCCACATCAACGAAGCCGGTGAGATCTTCATCGTCGCGCCGCACTACCAGGTGAACGAAGAAGACACCTTCGTACCGCTCGCCAAATATGTGCGCGGCATGAACGTGCCGGAGCACAAGCCGCCGCAGAAGATCGGTGAGGACCAAAAAGTCACGCAGGTGCAGAAGGTCGAGCCCGGCCAGCCGATCCCGAAAGCCGGCGAGCCGCTTTCGCCTCCCGCCCAACTGCAGACCGTCAACGCGCCGCCGCCGAAGGCCGCGGGCGAGGCTCCTCCCGCGGCCCCGAAGCCCGTGACCGTGGACAATGATCCGCCGCCCCCACCGCTTCCGGGTGACGACGCCGAGCCTCTCGCCAAGTAACGGGAACGGCTTCGGTGACTTACTAGAAGTGCCTGACCCCATTTTCGGATATAGTCGGCGGCATGAATAGCGCAGAAGCGCGGCTTGCGGCCGTGCGCCGCCAAATTGCCGAGGCTCTGACCGCCGCCGGACGGCCCGCCGGCGGCGTTAGGCTGCTCGCCGTCTCGAAGGCGCAGCCAGCCGCCGCGTTGCGCGAGCTTTATCAGCTCGGTCAACGGCATTTCGGCGAGAATTACGCCCAAGAAATGGCGGCGAAGGCGGTGGAGCTCGCCGATCTCAAAGACCTGAAGCTCGAGTTCATCGGTGCGCTGCAATCGAACAAGATCGCTTTGATCGTCGGCGTCGCCTCTGGCGTGCAGTCGGTAGGCAGCGAACGCCACGCCCGGCTGGTCGCCCGCGCCGCCGCCGACCGAGGCAAGGCGCCTTTTCCGGTGCACTTGATCGTCAACGCCGGCGACGAGCCACAAAAGCAAGGCCTAGCCTGGGCCGACGTCGAGCCACTGGCGCGCCTGATTTCGTCATCCATGCCCGAGCTCGACCTGCGCGGCATCATGGCGATTCCGCCGCCGCTCGCCGCGGACGCCGCGCCGGACGTGGCGCCGGAGCATTATCTCCGCTTAGCCGACCTGGCGAGGAGCATCGGTGCCGGCGAACTTTCGCTCGGAATGAGCGGCGATTTGGGTCAGGCAATCGCCGCCGGATCCTCGTGCGTCCGCGTCGGCACCGCGCTTTTCGGCGAGCGGTCGCCGGTCAGGACCACACGACCGCATTAAAGTTCTTTGTCCCATGCTACACTTTGGTTATTATTTCTGAAAGGTTGCTGCTGCCTTACCCTTTGCTTGATGCGAGGACTCCGGATGATGTTTGGGCCTATAGCCGACGCCGTCGCCAAAATCGTCGAAATCCTTATCAATATGGTCCAGCTGCTCGTAGTCGCGTCCTTCGTCATCAGCTGGGTCGGCGCTGACCCGAACAACCAGCTGGTCATTATGGTGCGCAGTTTGACCGAGCCGCTCTATCGTCCGATTCGCAAGTTGACGCGCAACTTCCCTGGACCGCTCGATTGGGCGCCGCTCGTCGTGATGCTCATCTGCATCTTCATTTCGTACGGCATCGTTCCCTACATCCGGATGGCCGGTGGCGCCTCGGTGCCAACGAGTCAAGTAACGCCCGGGTGACGTCTAAATGCTGAAGGCTAGCTTAACATTGGTTTGGCTGGTGATCTTGGCAGCGGGCATGCGTGTAGTCACGGCAAAAACGAAGTATTATGGCGACCGGGACTACCAGCTTCTCTCGCCGCCGCCGCTGAGCGAAATCGACCCTCGCCTGGTCGACGTCGCGACGCTGGGCCACCGCGGCCTCTACGACGACTTCATTTCGATTTGGTTGATGCAAGCGTTCGTCGACGAGCGCTTGAAGGAGCACTCGGCGGAAGAAGTTTCGGCGGCGATCAACGTCGTGACGAGGCTCAACCCCCGGATCGAGTCACTCTACATGCTTTCTTGTTTCGTCATGGCACAGGACTACGACCGCCCCGATCTCTGTGAACGGATCTCGCTCGACGGCCTGAAGGCGTTGCCGGACAGCTGGCGCATCCCGCTGACCCAAGGTTTCATGGAAGCCTACAAACTCCATCAACCAAAGAACGCCGCCCTGTACTACGGATTGGCCGCGTCGCGGCCCGACGCTCCCGAATTCTTGAAATCGCTGGCGGCGAAGCTCGTCGCCAACAGCCAGCTGTCGCTCTCCGACCTTCAAGAATCGATCGACAAGGTGTTCGAAAATGGCGCCAGCCCGAAGCTCGGCGAATTCCTGAAGAGCCACGGCAAAAGACCGGAGGGTCAACCATGAACGCGGACAAACCAGCGGCCTTGGAAATGATCGCGGTGAGCAAAGTCTTTCGCAGCGACTTGCTGAAGGGCAAGCAAGTGGCGCTAGACTCCTTGACCTGCCGCTTCCAGGCGGGCGCCTGCACCGGCCTGCTCGGGGCCAACGGTGCCGGCAAGACGACGACCATTCGCCTGATTCTCGGCCTGATCCGCCAGGACGCCGGCGAAATCCTTTTCGAAGGCAAGCCGCTCAAGACCGAGACTAAACGCTTCATCGGTTACATGCCCGAGGTCAATCGCCTGCCGCTGACGTTGACGCCGCACGAGTCCTTGCACCACCAGTTGAAGCTTTACGCGCCGGAAGCGTACCGGACGCGCGAGGCTCGGGCCGGCCGTGTCGACGCCAAGTTGACGGAAGTGGGCTTGGGCGAGCACCGCAACAAGCGAATCGGCCACATGTCGAAGGGCATGGCGCGGAGATTGGCCTGGGCCCTGGCCACCGTCCATTCGCCGCGCCTCTTGATCTTGGACGAGCCTTCTTCTGGCCTCGATCCGTACGCCCGCAAGCAAATGCTCGGCTGGATCGAAAGCGAGAAGCGCCGGGGTTCCACCATCGTCCTTTGCACGCACGAGTTGGCGCAGGTGTCGACCTTGTGCGACGACCTGCAGATCTTGCGCAAGGGCCGTCTCGTCCTGTCGACGATCAAAGGGGAGCGCCTCAAGACGCAAGGCGGTACTCCGGAATGGCGGCATCGCTACGCCGTTCAAATCTCCGGCGCCGACGAGCTCGCGCTGCGGCTCTTGAAAGACGAGGCGGGACTTCAGCCCTGGCAAGGCTACCGGCAAGAAGGTTTCGTCTCCGAGCTCGGCTTCGCCGCTTATTCCGACGCCTCGCAGTGGCTCGGCGCCTTGATCGGCAAGGGTCTCCTCGTCCTGCGCTTCGGCGACGAGACCTACTTAGGCGAGGACGACCTCTTGCCCTATTTCCATGGGGAGGGCTGACCCATGATTCGCGCCATCCGCCTCGTCACTTCGGAAAGCTATCTGCTGCTCAGGCGCGACCGCATCTTCGTGCCGGCGCTGATCGGCGCGCTTTTGGTCGCGGCCTTGGCCAACATCGCCAGCGACTGGAGCGCCGATGATTTCAGCAAGATCCTCTTCGACATCGGTCTCTTCGGTTTCCAAATGACCGGCTGCCTCGTGGCGCTCTTTTGGGGCGTCAAATCCGTCAGCGACTCCCGCCAAGAAGGTTCGATCGAGATCGAGCTCGCCGCGCCGGTCAGCCGGACCGCCTGGATGATCGGCAAGTACCTAGGCCTGGCGTTCTGCTTGCTGCTCCTCGGCGGCATTCTCCTAATCATCTGGCAGGGGTTCATGCTTTTGAACTCCTTCGGCTGGTTGACCGAGTCTCAGTTCGTCGTCTTCGTTTACATGATCATCGGCTGGCTGGTGATCGGTGCCATGGCGCAGCTCTTTGCCTGCTTCCTAAGCCAAGGCATCGCCATCTTCTCGTGCTTGAGCGTTTGGCTGGTCGGCCTCGTGAGCTCGCTCGTCGCCCAAACGATCGGCAAGGAGGCGCCGGAGCTGACGAAGCAAATCGTCGGCTTTCTGAGCCGCGTCTGGGACCTTCAGCAATTCAACCTGATCAGCCACGCGCTAGATCGCCAAAGGCTGCCGTGGCCCGAGCTCGCCAACCGGGCGGCCTATGGCGTCTTGCTTATTTTATCTTTAATGACGGTTGCTTGCGTTGTTTTTCAGCGCCGGGATGTCGGCCGCTGAGGCATTTGTGATATGTAACCGGTCCTCAAGGGGGCTTTCAGTCTGCAGTACAACGAGTCCGAAATTCATACCCGGCGCGAAAAGGAGCGGGCCCGCGAGCTCCGCAACTCCCGCTGGTGGCAGACGTTGATCAACGACGCGTCCTGCTATTATTGCGGGTCCGGCCTCGCCAAAGCCGAGGTGACGATGGATCACGTCGTACCGCTCGCCCAGGGTGGTCGTTCGACCCAAGGCAACGTCGTCCCGGCGTGCAAACGCTGCAACAACCAGAAGCAGGACATGACGGCCGTCGAATGGGCCTTGCGCGCGGAAACCCTAAAGCAAGACGTCAAACCGCGCCCTTAGGATCCGGATCGGCAAAGTTGCATCATGTAAGCCACGGTGCCGAGCAGCAGCAGAAACTGCACGTAGGTCCAAATGGTCCTACCCTTGGGTGCGACGGGAGGGCTGCCTTGGACGCTTTTGCTGCTCTTGCCGCCGACCCTGCCGTTCTTCAGGGAGGACGCGCCGCTCCGCACCGTTCGCTGGCGCTTGCGCGCATCGGCGAGGTTGACGACCTTCGGCTCGGGCTTGTCCTGATCATCGGCCATGGTGTTCGGGCTCTTTACGGCG
>JAYWBY010000604.1:0-3489 GCA_043781115.1 Pseudomonadota bacterium | reverse complement strand
ATCGTGCTGGTCACGTCGCCGTGGAGGTAAGCTGGGGGTACGGTAGGGTTCAAAGAAGGAGGAACCTCTAAAGAAGAGAACGGCCGGCCGAAGGTTTTTCTAGCCGACCTGTCGGTCGGCGGCCAAGGACATCTGAGGTCCGTAGCAGACGGCTTAACAGCCTGTTATTCTTTAGGGTATCGTGCAACAACGTCAGCGCGACGCCTTTTGGGCGCGTCGTTCGTTCAACAGTAAGAGACTGGAGTCCAACTAACAAGCGCGGAGCGGCCATGTCGTCAGCCAAAAACAAACTCAAGCTCTTGTTGCTCGCTTTGATTGAACTGATGCTAGGTGCCTGTGGTCCGACCGACGGTACGGAGTACGATAATTCGGTGTCGTACACGGCAACGAACGATAGTGACTTCCCCGTGATCGCTACCCTCAAAACCGGCGAAAATACGGAAGGGCATTGCGACGGCGATGGTGACGGTGCCAGCGGCGGTCGTACCGTCGTCGTGGCTCCGCACTCGGTCGAAAGCGGCAAGCTCAAGTCGAGGTGCACGTTTCTGACCCCTGGTTCATTGAGGTCTTGAGCAAAAGACTTAGGCCCCGATGCTACCATCAGGGCCGTTGTCTTCATTGCGGTTCCGCTTAGAGGCTGCTGCAGGTGAAGCGGAATTTCTCCCAAGCACCGACCCGCGTCGCATCCGTGTGGATGGTGTCGTTGATCAAGCCGCCGCCGTTGTTCGCGGTGACGTAATGGCCATCGTTGGTTTGGACGTCGAAAAGGCCGCCGCCGAGCGAGTTGAGCGTGAATTTTTCCCAGGCGCGCAGCACCGTAGCATCGGAATGGATGACGTCTTGGATCAAGCCGCCGCCGTTGACGGCCGTGAGGTAGTGGCCGTTGACCGTTTTGATGCCGTAGTGGATGGGCGACGCGCCGTCGCCGGAGTCGATCAGCTGGAATTTCTCCCAGGCCGAGGCGCGCGTGGCGTCGGTGTGAATGACGTCTGAAGTGCGGCCGCCACCGCCGACAGCGGTGAGGTAACGACCGTTGACCGTTTGGATCGTGCAGTTGAGCGGGCCGTTGCTGGCAAGCAGGGAGGCGCCGGCGTTGTCGGTCGAAGCGGAATTGACGTCGGAGGCAGCACCGCAGCCGACGGCGAGGAAGGTCATCAAGGTCGAGAGAACGAGAGTAAGTTTCATGGAAAGTCTCCTTTAAGGTTTGGGTCGAGTAAGCTCCTGCCCAACACGCGCATTGGGGCCAAAAAGGAGCTCACGGCGGCCGAAAGAAATGCATCAAGCGGGCCAAATGAGTCGTTCTGGCGGTGCGTTGTCCCAGGAGGATGAAAGCCCTTCGGATTGTTTAGATGGGCGTAAATATCTGTAATTGTGGAGATAATGTACTCTGAAGTAAAGCGTCTGCGGATCTCGCCGATGTCTGGGGGACGGTGATGTTCAAAGGAGAAATCATGAAAATGCTCAATCGCGCCTCGACCACGGTTCTCTGCCTCATGCTCGCCCTCGGCTCCGCCGCTTGTGGCAAAAAGAAAGATAGCGGCGATGACGACGACGACAGTTCGGGCGCGCCAGGCAGCACCGGCGGCGGCGCCTCCGGCAAGCACGGCACCGTGGCCTTGTCGCTCGACGCCTTAAGCACCGAAGCCGCAGCAGCACTCGGGCTGAACGATCAGCACACCCGGAGCTTCAAGCCGGTCAGCTACAGCATTCCGATCAAAACGATCTATGCGAGCACCACGGCTTCGACGGTGACTGGCACGGCGTCGGGGTCCGGCGAAATTCTCTATAACTGCGGTTCCGACAAAGAAGCGGATTGCGATATCGATCTGCTCGACTCCGCCGCGCTCAAAGCCAAATTTGGGGACGGTGCGTCCCTGGCGGTTGGCACCTATAAGTCCGTCGGCTATAGCTTCGCTTGCGGTACCGTCGCGAAAGAGACGAACAGCGACCTGACGGGCATCCATGTCGCCGTCAAAGGCTCGGTCGACATCGACGGCACGACCTACTACACGACCGACGGCGCGGAAGTGCTCACCACCGAGGTAGCGAAGTACAAGGCCGCGACGCTCGCCATCGGCGGCTGCGGCGGCAAAGTCTTCAACCTCGACGCCGATTTCGTCGTCGAAGCCGACAAGAGCTACAAGCTGAACCTGCTGATGTCGGCTGACGCCCTGGCGTGGGCTTCGCTCGAGGGTGGCGCCAGCAACCCGGCCGGTTGCGTCTTCGCCGGCACGCAAGCCGCGGCGACGACCGGTATCTGCTCGAACCTGCCTCCCATCGTGCCGACGGCCGGCGGCTTCACGTCTTCGATGGAATCTTACATCGTCAGTTCGGACGCTTGCGGCAAAGGCCTCGTGTCGTTCGTGTTGAACAAAGACACCAACGAAGCCATCGGCGCCTTCCTTAGCCGCTATTACGAATCGGCGAACGATGCCAGCAACTGCTGGGACGCCGCCCCTGACCTCTTCAAGAAGAACGACGACGGCACCTTCACCATCGGCGCCGACGTGTCGACCGGCGTGCCGCGGATCGAGTTCGACTCGTTCCAACGCAAAGACCACACCGGTACTTACGACCACGGCTACCAAGGCGTCCTGACCAAGGGCGACGCCTACACGGCAGTCAAGAAGACGCACTGACTCCCGGGCGCTTACTTCACGACGATCGTTCCGTACATCGTCTTGCCGTGCAGCGCGCAATGAAACTTGAACGTCCCGGCCTTGTCGAAAACCACCGGTTTCGACTCTTGGCCGGGACTTAT
This sequence comes from Pseudomonadota bacterium, assembly GCA_043781115.1. Lineage (GTDB taxonomy): Bacteria > Bdellovibrionota_B > Oligoflexia > Oligoflexales > CAIYRB01 > CAIYRB01. Next base: position 728 of record JAYWBY010000604.1, on the reverse strand, counting down.
CATTCCGGTGTCGAAAAGCGCCGGCGTGTCGTCGGACGTCGCCGAGTGTTCGGTGCGAGCGGTGTTCTTCCAAACGACGGACTGCCCGACCACGACGTCGACCTGTTTCGGGTCGTAGCTGAGGCTTTTGATGTTGATCGTCGCCGCCGCCGGCGGGCTGGGATTGGCCGATAGAAGGGTCAAAGCCGCCACGCTGAGTAAGAGGGTCTTGAGTCGGGTCACTGGGGTCTCCTTCAGAAAGTCAGGGCAAATTCGGTGAGCGCCATTTTGTCGGTATCGGACAACTCGGCGCCAAACGTGTGGCCGCGGTCCTCGATGAAGTCCGGGCACGTGTTCACTTCCAGCATTTTGTCGATCATAGCCTTCATGCCGGCGCTCCGGCGGCGATTGATCAAGCCCTTGAGGTTCTTCCTCGGCGCGCCGCCCAAGACGCCTTTGACGTAAGCTCCGAGGATCGCCGGGGCGTGGGTTGGGCTGACGTTCATGACGAGGTTCACGGGCGTGCCGGCGGGGAACGTCATGATTTTCATGTCGAGGTCGTTGAAGGTCTTGAGGTGCGGTGCTAGAGCTGGGAAAATCTCGGGAAGCGACGTCTCCGCCGACGTGACCTTGATCGACTTGATGCCGAGGCGCTTCTCCGGGTTGAGGAGCTTCGCCATCGCGTCCTTGAAGGCTGCAATGCGCCCCTCGACGGACGGGTCGCCGTTGAAGAGCCCGACCGCGTTGTT
>JAYWBY010000603.1:0-9626 GCA_043781115.1 Pseudomonadota bacterium | reverse complement strand
GGCACATTTCAACTCCTCCTCAGAGCTAAATGTGCGATACCTGCCAACGATTAGGAAACGACGCCAGATGTCCGGCCCACGGACGGGGGCCAGTTTATACGACATGGGCGGCAACCTCACCGCGTCCCCCACGCTCGGCAACGCGGTCTGCTACTGACGCTCGCTGGCCGCCGTGCCTGACGCTCGTCAGCTTGCCGAAACTAAGTTCCAGCGTGATGTCGCAATGCTGAATCGTGCCGAGCCGGTGGGCGATGATCAGCAGCGTCCGGTCCGAGAAGGCGGTTTGGATGGCCCGTTGAATCATTTGGTCCGTGACGACGTCGACGTTCGCCGTCGCCTCGTCCATGATGATCACGCGTGCGTCGGACAGTAACGCCCTAGCCAGACAGATGAGCTGCTTCTGGCCTTCGCTAAAGTTGGCGCCGTTTTCCTGCACGGGGGTCTCGAGGCCTCCGGGCAAAGCCCGGACCATCGCTTCCAACTGGACCTTCGCCAGGGAAGCCCAAATTTGTCCGTCGCCGTAGGACCGAAAACGGTCCAAGTTGTCGCGAAGCGTGCCGAGGAATAGCGTCGGGTTCTGCGGAATGATCGCGAGCGAACGGCGTAACCGCGCCTTCGGCACTTTCGCGATGTCGAGGCCGTCGATGCGAATGACCCCGGACTCCAGCTCCAGGAACCGGAAAAGAACTTGAATCAGCGAACTTTTGCCGGCCCCCGTCCGCCCCATGATGCCGACGCGCGCTCCCGCGGGAACCTGGAACGAAACGCCTTGCAGGACGTCGCTCAGCTCGGGGGCATAGCGCGCGTGAACGCGCTCGAATTCGACGGCGCCCCGTGCCGGCCAGTTCTTCGGAACAGTGACGGCGGCGCCGACGGTGTCGGGCTCGGCTTCGATGCGGCCGTACCTGAGCAGTCGCTCGACCGAGGTCAAGCGGGCTTCCGCCTCGCTGAACGCCCGGACCGACCAGTTTAGGTAGTCGCTAAGCAAAAAGTTGTAGAAGAGCAGGACCGCGCCCGTCGCTTGATCGACCAACCCTTGACGAGCGGCGAACAGGATCGCCGCGACCGACGCCAGCGTGATGCCAGCGGTGCTCAGCGGCAAACGGGCCGAGAACCAGCGGTTGGTCAGAACCATGGCGCGGAAGCTTTGCTGGTTAGTGGATAGCACCTTGTCGAACCGGTTCCAGAAGACTCCTCCCTTGCGGTGCGCCCGTATCGTGTCCAAGCCTTCGAGCGTTTCCTTGAAATGGGCGAAGCGCGGCGACATCGTCACCGCGTTGAGGCGCTTGGTCTCGCGGGCCGTCCGACGGTACCGGTCCTGCAGCCGGTAGAAGATCGCCAGCGACGGCACCAAAACGACGATCGTCCAGGGTGAAAGCGTTAAAATGAAGGCCATCGTCAGCGTCGCGCTGCCCAAGGCGAAAGCCATTTGCTCGAAAGCCATGGCCATGTGCTTCTCGACAGAATCGACGTCGAAAGAAAAGCGGTTCAAAATCCGGCCGACCGGGTTGACGTCGAAGAAGCGGACGGGAGCCGCCAACGTGCTCTTCAGCGCCCGGTCATGCAGGTTCCGGCTGGCCTTTAATGCCCGGTAATTCCAGAATAGATGTCGCAAGAAGGACGCCAAGACGCTGGCCAGCGCGATGCTGGCGTAAACTGCCAAGCCCCGCCAAACCGAGCCCGAAGTGCGGGTCCATTGGGCTAACCAGTAGTTTTGCAGGAGCGGCAACAGGCCGACGACGACCGTCGCGAACACCAAGGTGCCGACGCCGGCGATGCTGCCCGCCTTGGTCGTGCCGCCCAGCGCGCGCAGATATTCGCCGTAGACCGACGCCGGGACGCTGCCCTTCTCCCGGTCTTCCGCCACCGTGAAGTCGCCGTTGGCCGCTTCGTTCGGCGGCGGCTCCTTGACTTGGGCTACCGCGACGACCGGAGCGCCGCCATCATGACCTTCTTGATGCGCTGCGTAGAAAGTCTTGAACTCTTCGCTCCAACTCAATAGATCGCTCAATGAACCGACGGCGCAGATTTTGCCCGAGTCGACCAAGATGATCCGATCGAAGCGGTGCAAGGAGTCAAGCCGGTGAGTTGCGACGATCCGGGTCAAGTCTCGCCAAGCCCCGAACAAAAGTTCATCGACCAAATGCTGTTCAGTGTGCTTGTCGACCGCCGAGAACGGGTCGTCGAGCAGTACGACGGTCGGGCGCTGCATGACGGCGCGCGCCAGGCTCAAACGTTGCTTTTGGCCTCCCGAAAGGTTGATGCCTTGTTCTCCGAGCTCCGTGGCCAGACCCGCGGGAAAACGCGCCACGTCGGAAGACAGACCGGCCGCCCAAACGGCGCGGGCCACCTCGGCGCTCGGCGTCTTCTCGCTTTCCTGGCCCTCGAGCATCAGGATGTTGTCCCGCACCGTGCCGTTGATGACGTAAGGTGACTGCGGTACCCAAGCAATCTCAGGCCGCTCTTCGGGAGAAAGCCCGACCCACTGCAAGGCGCCTTTGACGTCGCTGAGTTCGCCGAGAATGGCCGAAAGGAAACTGGTCTTGCCCGCGCCCACGGCTCCGACGACCGCCGTCGAGCTCCCGGCGGGCAACGACAGATTCCACTGGTCGACGATCGCCGCCTTGGCAGCCTCGCCGAAGGCCGTGTAGTCGCTCAGGCAGAGACCCGGGACCTTGCTGTCGTTGACCTTGCGCTCGTCGACGGGGAGTTTCTCTTGATTCAAAAATTGGATGATCCGCTCGGCCCCGACTCTGGCGGCGGCAAGGTCAGCGATGTAATTCGTCAAATGGGCGAACGGGTGCAGCCAAAGGTCGAACAACGCGATGACCGCGAAGACCGTCGCCGCGTCGAGCTTGTGGCCCGTGTAAATATAAGTGCCCAACGCCGCCAACTGCGCCAGAGCTTGGGCGCCGAGGAAGAGCAGCATCGAACGGGACATGGCGAAGTTGAGTTTCTGGCGAGAGGCCAGCTCTTGCTGGCGAATGGCGCCGACTTGGCCGGCGAGTTGCCGCTCCCAAGCCAGGAATTTGACGACGCGAATGCCGGCGACCATCTGCGACATCAAGCTGACGCGTTGGTCGCGAAATTTCATGATCTCGTCGTCCTGAACGACGAAGCGTTTGGCGAGCCTTTGGCAGATCGGCGAAAGGACCGCGAGTACGGCCAAGCCGGCAAAGGTGGACGGACCAATGTACGAGTAGGTCACGGCGGTAACCGCCGCGACGATGCCGATGCCGTAGAGGATTTCGGCCGTTACTGTCGGCATCTCGGCGACGCCGTCGGTGTCGACCCCCATGTGGTTGATGATGTCGCCAATGGGCTTGGCATTCCTGGCGCGGCGCGTCAGGCGCAGGGCTTGATCGTAGATCCGCGCGTTGAGTCCGCTGACGATCACTTGCTCGAGCAGCAAGATTTGTTCGAAATAGTGTTGGCGCAGGACGGCGCCGCCGGCCAAAATGCCCGTAAAACCAAGGCTCAGCCAGATGCCGGTGGCGAGCGACCCTTGGCCTTCGACCAAGAGCTTCAACTCGTTGATGATCGACCGCATCGCCACGGGAATCAAAACGCCAGCAACGATCATGGCGACGACCAAGGCGATGACCCCGAGCATCCGACGGCCAGAGGCCGTCAGGATGCCGAGGAGAAACCGCCAAGGGCTCGCTAAGTCCATAGAGGAATATTGGAGGCGGGCCGGTTCGGGACGTAACCAGGTAGGCAAGGGCGGCAGGTCTTCGACTTGCAGCGACTTCGCCGAGCCCCGGCGGATGAGTGGCTTTACTTCACTGAAGAACAGACTTCGGCAAAGACGCGGGATAGAGAACGACATGAGCAAAGCTCCTAGAGTTTGTTAGCGGATACCGTAGGCGACTTTGCTGATGATCATCGCGGCGGCGCCTTGAGAGCGCATCGCGCTGAGGCGGAGCTCGAAGGCCCGCTGTTCAGCTTGCGAGTAGAAGGCCCGCGTAGCCCAAGGCCATCGCCACCTTTTGAGTCGCCTTTGCCAATTACGAGAACGAGAGTATTTCATGGGGTCATCCTCCGGCTCGGCTGGTGTCTGAGCAGGGTGACTAAAGCAGCGATCGTGCCACAAAATACTATCAGTAATTATAATTGGTTACATAACATTCGGCCGAATTCGGGACAATTCTGGGACGGCCTTTGTCCCGATTCTGGACAAATGGCCTGATTCTGGACTAATGTGGGTTTTATCTTATGGAATCCACGGCTCTACACATCCTCCATCTGGACGACGACGCGCTCTACCTCGAGCAGTTCGCGGCGATGCTGCGCAAGGCGTCGTTTGACGTGCCGGTCAGCCTCGAATCGGTCGACAGCGAGGCGGACTATTTTACCGCGTTGGCGAAGCGAACTCCAGATCTGATCGTGCTTGACGTCAACGTCGGCGGGCGCGTGGCGGGCCAAGACATCGTGCGGCGCACCAAAGTGATCGCCCCCGCGAGCCTCGTCTTTATGTGCTCCGATTTGCGGGGCGTCGGCTTGGTGTCGGCCTGCCTCGGCGCCGGTGCCGACGATTTCATTTTCAAAGGCAGCGACGAGCGCGAATTGGCCCTGCGGCTCTACGGCACTTGGAAATTGCGTCTCGGCGGTCGACCAGCGGCGCAGCGCATGCCGGGCCTCGTTGGCGGCACGATGAAATCGGTCGCGACGCGCCTCGGACGAATGCTCGATTCGGCGATCACCGCCGTGCATGTGCGCGGCGAATCCGGCACCGGCAAAGAACTGGTGTCGGAACTCTTGGCGACCCAGCTGCCCAAGGCGACGCCGTTCGTCCGCATCAACTGCGGCGCCATTGCCCCAAGCCTCCTAGAAAGCGAGCTTTTTGGTCACGTAAAAGGCGCCTTTACGGGCGCGGCAACCGACAAGACCGGGTTGATCGAACAGGCTGACGGTGGCTGGATCTTCTTCGACGAAGTGGCGACGCTTTCGCCCGCGGCCCAGGTCGCGCTCCTGCGCGTCTTGGAAAATCACACCGTGCGCAAGGTCGGCGCCAAGAGCGAGCGCCGCGTCAACATCCGCATCCTCTCGGCGACCAACGAACCGGTCGAGCGCTTAGTCGAGACGGGGCGGTTTCGGGCCGACCTCTGGCAACGCCTCTGCGAAGGCTCCATCGAGCTGCCGCCGCTTCGCCAACGCATGGACGAATTCCCGGAACTGGTCGCCTACTTCGCCAAACAGATGCACAACGGACCGTACGCCGTCTCCGACAGCGCGCTCGAAATCCTCGCATCGTACGAATGGCGCGAAGGCAACATCCGCGAGCTCCGCAACTGCTTGCGCGCCATGACCGAACTGGCCGTCGGCAAGCTCCTGACTCCCCTGTCGATCCCGAAATGGCTTTGGGACAACCTTGGTCGCCCGCGTCCCGAGCGCAGCGAAGCGGCTGGGACTCGGGGGGCCGAGCCCGGTGTCCTGGACAAGGAAATCCGGTTGTCCTGGCCAGGGGACGCCATGCCGAGCTATGAACTGCTGGCCGCGTCGCTACTTTTGTCCATCGTGCGGCGCGAAGCGGCGCTGCACGGCAAGCTCAGCATTCGCCAACTGGCGAAGACGACGGCCATCCCCAAGTCGACTTTGGCGGTTAAGCTGAAGCAGCTCGAAGGCCACGGACTGATCGGAGCAGGCGCCCTCGCGAGGCTAATCAGCGTCGGGCGAAGTTAGGGAGAAGAGATGTTTCAAGTCTTGCGAGGAACCGAGCTAGATGCTGCCGTTGCCAAGAAGGATCGCGGCAGCCGCTACGTTTTGTTGAAACTCTCCCCGGAACCGGGCGCCGAGCCTTGGCAGTGGTTGGAAATTCTGCACCATGACGTCAACGGCGCCTTGCGCGGCTTCCAATACTTGGCTGAGAAGGCCCGGGCCTCTTACGCCGAGGGCGATCCCAAGGCCCAAAAGGTCCTGTCGAGCATCGAGCGTCATTTGAAGACGATGGCCACGTTGAAAACGGAACTAGTCGACCAAGTCTTGCCCCTGGAGAATCAATGACCGCGGCAAAGATGCCAGCCGGCAGCGTCATTCGCTTCCACACGCCGGAGCTGCCCGAACTCGACGGGGCAGTCGACCGGTTGACGCTGGCGAATCAGATTTTCCTCGAAAACGCCGGCGAGCGCCTGACGGCTTTGGCTCTCGACGGCTCGACGAAGCTCGTCGCGCTCGAAACGGTCAGCATGTCGCACGACGGCCTGACGCAGCGCCTGACCTTGAAGAAAGAGATGAGCTTCCACTGCGGCGCGGAAGTGACGGCCACCGACGCCGTCGCCACGATCGTGCGCGTCCTGAAGAACGACCGCTCTGCCTCGCAGCTCAACCGCCACATCGCTAAAGACAAAGCCCAACCACACGGGTTCGCCGTCTACTCCGTGTCGCGGTACCGCTTCGAAATCAAATTGAACGGTCGCCTTCCGGACCTCCTGGCCCGCTTGGCGCTCAATGAATTCACGCTCCGTCACGAAGGGCGACTGTGCCTGAGCGGTCTCTGGCGAATCATCGAGAAAGACCCGCGCGGCATCCTGCTTGCCGTGCACTCAGGGCATGCGCGCGCCGCAGACTCCCAGTACCAAGGCGTTCGCTGGGAAAGGGTCGGTCCGGCGGAAGCTGACGCCGCCGCTTTTGGCGGTCCGAGCCAAGCTGACCCCCACATGATGGTCTACCCCGGCACCTATTTGAAATCGCCACCCGAAGAATTGCTGGTCGACGAAATTTGTCGGCCGCTCGACGCTGGCGTGAGCTTGTTGGCAAAAGTACCGACGTCGCCGGACTCCTCCGACCTACGTGGGCGGCTCCATCCCGCGCTGCGCGCGGCCTTCACCGGCAATTCGCTTTGGCGCCGGTCGCCATCCATTTCCTTGGTACCCAAAGGGCACGTCCTTCACATTCCGTTCGTCGCCGAGCCCGCGCACCCGTCAGCCGGCGCCAAAAAGCCGCTGAGGGTCGTTCTTCAAGTCGATAAATCGCTACTTTCCCCGCAACTCTGGGACAAATTGTCGCAGGTCGCCCAGGACGAACACCGCTTGGAGCTCGCAGTCGCCGAACTTGGGTTGGCGGTCACGGCGGGAACGCTGCCGGTGCCCGTCACTACGTCCTTCCACGGGCACCCGGCCGATGCCTTTACGCCCGTCGCCGCGTTCGCGGCGGACCTCGGAGCCAAGATCGAGCGGCTCGATCTGGCGCACGACCTCGTGCAACGCCACGGCTACTTGCCGCTACTCCAGATTCCGTTCATGGTCCGAGGCAACCGCAACCTTCGGCGGTCCGAGACGACCGGCCTCCTTCACTTCGTGGACGTGCGTCAAAGCGCCGACCGACTGCGCAAAGTGAAATTGAAGGACACCGCGCAACGGGCCCTCGGCGACGCGCTGCAAATGTTCGTGCACGACGTCCGTCGGCCGTTCACGCTCATCCAAGGGCTGCTCGGCTTGCTTGAGAGCGCCGACAGCAGTGAAAGGTTGAAGGACATTGCTGGTCGCTACCTCGGTGACGTGCGCCAAGCCGTTATCTCGACCGATCGGATGATCCAGGACGTGCTGGAAATCGGCTCCGACGCCGACCCCGTGCGCGAAGTCCTGGAAATCGAAGCGGCAATCGAAGCCGTGCTGAAGGAAGTCTTTGCCGGCGGCGGCATGCCCGGGCTGACCTTCGACTACCGATTTTCGCACAAACGTAAACTGCATGCCGACCCGCTGAAGTTCAATCGCGTCTTGACCAACCTTCTCGTCAACGCCGTGGAAGCGATGCGCGGCCAAGGTCAAATTTGGTTCGCGACGGCGGACCATCCGACGGACCGGCAAATGCTGATAACGGTAGGCAACACCGGTAGCTTCATCCCCCCCGAAGCCCTCGACGGTCTCTTCGAGCGCTTCTACACCGAAGGCAAGCAGCGCGGCACCGGCCTCGGCTTGGCCATCGTCAAGAAAGTCGTCAACGACCATGGGGGCGACGTCTGGTGCGAGTCGGAGCTCGCGCGCGGCACTTGGTTCACGATGGCGCTTCCCTTGGCGACCGAAGTAGCTGGCGCGTCCAAGAGAGCCCTGCCGAAGCGCGTCGACCAAATCCGCGTCCTCAGCCCCGACCGCGGCGGCACCGGCGCTGAGTCTTGCATCAAAAAGCTCGCGAAACGCAAAGCGGTCGAAGTCTTGCTGGTCGACGACGATGCTATCTATCACGAAGTGATAAAGACGCTGCTAACAGCCGAGGAACGCCGCCGTGGGCACCTCGAATTTCACACTGCCACGTGTCCCGAGGCCGCTGAAGCAATCGTCTTGAAAACCGAAATTGCCATCGCCATCGTCGACGTAGATCTTGGCGCGGGCGTCATGAACGGTCTCGGGCTCGCTCGCCGCCTGAGAACCCTTCGCCCCGATTTGAGGATTTGCATCCACTCACACGGCACGCCGTTCGCGCTGAGTCGCCAAGCCCTGGCGGCGGGCGGCGACCTCTTCTTGCCGAAGCCGATGTCCCGCGAACATCTGCTGAAGCTCCTCGATGCATTCGCGGAAGAACAAGACCCGTCCAACTGTCTGAAGATCGCCGTCGTCGACGACGACGCCTTGATGCTCGAAATGTGGCTGGCCTGCCCCGGCCCGCACTGGGTGACGTTTGAATCACCGGAGGAGTTGACCGCGGCCATGGAGAGCGACCCGTCGCTCCTCCCGAGCCTCGACTGCGTCATCACCGATTTGAGTTTCGCCAACGTCGTGCCGGACGGCTATCAGTTGGCGACGGAGCTGCGCGCTCTTCGTCCCGACCTGCCGATTTACGTCTCGACGAATAGGCCCGTGGCGGCAGGCGACAAGCCCGCGGCCGTGACGGCCTATTTGCCCAAGAACCCCAAAGAGGCGCTCGCGCTCATTCGCGGTAACCCGGTGTAGCGACGTCCGTATTACCCGAAAAAGACAAGTCTTTGTCGAAGCTTCAGCTTAGGGGCCAAAAGACCGATGAGGAGGAGGTGTTCAACTTCAAGCGAACGGCGTCCCTCGATGGCTCGACGGCTCGAAAAGCGCTCCTTTTTATTCATGACCCTGTTGACGCTCGCCTGCGTCGGCTGCAGCAATTCCAAGCCTGAGGTGACGGCCACCGGCAACGGCAAGGCGACCGACAAGAAGGCCACCGACGACGACGACGATGATTCGAGCGGCAAGGACAAGAAGCTCGACACACCCAGCCCCGGCAACGAAACCAACGACGCTTTCAAAGGCTGCGGCTTCAACGCTTATGGCGACGCCAACGCCGTCATCAACCAGCAGCTCGGCAGTTCGGCCGTTCGATTCCATGGCTTCGCCGGAACGATCTTTACCGCCGAATACAACGTCGTCGTCGGCGGAACGCTGGGCTTTCAAGGCAGTCTAGAGAGCTTGACGACCAGCACGACCTTCAACATCGTCTCGGCTGACCCGCCGAACGCTCGGGACAAAGCCAACACGGAAATCAACAAGATCACCGGCTCGCGCGTCGCCCGGATGCTCGAAGCCAACAAGTGGGAGGCGCTCTTCGGTTCCGGAGACTGGCAAGGCCTCCATTGCAGCGTTCTCCCGGCCCTCGGCATCGTCGAAACGACCGGCAACCACACGACCACCTTGGAATTCAACCCACCATTGCCATACGTCGTTTCG
>JAYWBY010000602.1:0-9626 GCA_043781115.1 Pseudomonadota bacterium | reverse complement strand
TGACGAGTTCGTTCTTCACCAGTTCGTTCTTTACGAGTTCGTTCTTGAGCAGCTCGTTTTTCAGCAGTTCGTTCTTCACGAGCTCGTTTTTCATCAGCTCATTCTTGATGAGTTCGTTCTTTAGCAGTTCGTTCTTCACGAGTTCGTTCTTCAAAAGCTCGTTTTTGACGAGCTCATTCTTCACGAGTTCGTTCTTCATCAGCTCGTTTTTGACCAATTCATTCTTCCAGAGCGAATCGCGCAGCTCTTCGTTGGTGCCGAGTTCGTTCTTGATCAACTTGTCGAGGTTCGTGTCGGAAGCGGCGACCTGATCTCTAAGATTGTCGGATTCCTTGCGGAAGTCCTCGAGGTTCGCCTTTTCGGCTGGCGACGGAGCGTCGGTGCTATTGGCCACGGGAGCCGGCGCGACGATCGTCTTTTTCAACTCCGTAAGGAGAACGTTCGGGTCGATCTTTTTCGACATGACGGCCAGACGAGGGGTCAGGATGTTCTCCGCGTTGCCGTGCGACTTCATGACGAAAGAGTAGAGGTAGTCGGCAGGCTTGAAGATCAGGCGCGTGCGGGCCAGAGCCCAGCGCAGCGTCTTGACGTTCGCGAGAGGGTTGCTCAGGGCGCGGAAGTCCGCAGCTTGCTCCTTCTGGAACTTGCCGAAGTAGGTGTCCGTACTGGTTTTCACGGGCTGGCCGGCGTGGCAGTATTGGTAGCCACCGGCCCGGACCAAGCGGTTTGTGAAGACCACTAGGCTCGTGTTGAGCTTGTTCTTCTCCGAGCAAAAGTAATCCGTGAGGGCTGCCACTTCCTGATCCACTACGATGGGGAAGATGGCCAGGTCAGTCGTCAACGTCTCGGCGATGAACTTCGTCTTGTCGTCGCCCCTTAGGGTGGCGATGACCGAGTCCCAGTTGGCCTGCTCGGTTTTGTCGGGAGCGGTCTCGTTGGCGTAGTAGATCAGAACTTCGGGTTTTCCGTGATGGTCTGTCGCGTCCCCAATATTGAGGGGTTTGGCGATGTCCTTCAATTCGGACGACGAGTTCGAGTTCTTGCCGCAGGCAATCACGCCGACGACCAGAGCAGCTGACACCAGCACGAGCGGTAGCGAGATGGAGCGCTTCATGGTATCCCTCCGCGCCAAGCGAACGACTCGCTCTGGCGCCTGTTGCCGGAGCCCGTCATGGGCCCTAGCGGTTCCTAACGGAAACCGACAGGCGACGCAGGATCAACATCAGCTCTATGTGCTACGACGATGTATAACGGCTACAAGTGACTTCTTTTAAGCAAGAACCTCGCCAGTAAGCCGCCTCAATAGGAATTGCGGGGTTAGGTGCCGAGGAAATTCGCGATGTTGAGCCAGTAGGCAGAGGCGGCGCCGATTTGCCAAGTCCTTAGACACGCAAAACCCGCGTGGTTTCGGGCTATTTTCACGTCCCTCGCCAAAGCCTAAAGTTTCCCATCCTAGATGCCGATGCAAAGAAAGACTTTTATTATAATGCACGGACTCGGAACATAGGTTGGGGATGTATATGCGGTTCAATACCAATATACGGGTTTGGTCGCTGGCGGCTCTACTGGGCATCGCCGCGTCGGCTTGTCAGCCAGCGGCTGCTCCGAAAGCCGCGGGGAAGAGCGGCGCCAAGGACGACACCGATACGCGCACGAAAACTAGGACGAACACTCAGACCAACACCGAGTCCAACACGGACACGAACACGTCGACCGACTGCACCGTGAACGCTTCGACGAGCACTACCTCGGGCACGGACACCAATTCCTCGGTCGATCCTACGTCGATCGACGCCGGATTGCGCTTGACCACCACGAAGGTCACTTATAATAACGATATCCAATCTCTCTTGCAGAGCAAATGCGCTTCATGCCACTCGGGTCAAAACCAGCCCGATATTTCGACCTATAACAACGCCAAAGCCAACATCTCGCAAATTTTGACGGACGTGAACGGCGACAAAATGCCGAAAGACACGCCGCTCACCAGCGACCAGAAGTTGAAATTGACGACTTGGCAGAACGACGGTCTCTTGGAGTCCAGCACGACGGACACCTCGACCAACACGTCCTCGACTAATACGACCTCGACCTCGTCGACTGGCTGCGGCACGAGCACCATCGTCACCGACACCAGCAATGAAATAAGCGACGGCTGGGGTGACCTCATCAACCCCAAAGCCATGCAGGATTGCCGGGACAAGGGCAAGATCTACGATCGAAGCAAAGACGCATGCCACAAAGCCGATCTCGCCAAATACTCCTGTGACGACGCTGGCATCACCGCGGCGTTTCAGAAAATCGGGGTCAACGTCGACAGCCAGGTGAAGTCGTTCGAAGGCGACGGCTATCAAATCGACCAATGCGGCGAGTTTAGCGGCGACCCAATCATCTACTTCTACAAGAAGGGGGACGGCGGCGACGACCTGAAACTCTCGCTCAAGAAACTCTGCAAAAAGGGTTCTCCCGCCTGCAGCTGAAGTTTCAGTCGAGCTTTGCGTATTTGAACTTCGCTTTGTTCAGGGCCGTCAGAACGGCTTCCTGATGGGTCTGGTCGATCGTCTCGAGATCCAATTGCACTTCGACGTCTTCGTAGGCGACCGCGCCATAGAGTCGATTGTGTTGGACTTCTTGGAGGTTGGCGCCGGCCTGGCTGACGACGTTCAAAAGTTCCGCCAGTCGTCCGGGGCGGTCTGGGATGCGGACGGCTAGGCGCACGAGTCGGCCCGTGTATTTTAGTCCATTCGGAATGAGGCGCTTCAGCAAGTTGACGTCGATGTTGCCGCCGGAGATGACGCAAACGATGGTCTTCCCTTTGACGCTGTCCAGCGTCTTTTGGTCGAGCTTTAGGAGCGCGGCGACGGACGCGGCCCCCGCCCCTTCCGCCAACATGTGGTCTCGCTCCATCAGGGTAAGCACCGCCGAGGTTATCTCCTCCTCGGTTACCGTCATGATCTCGTCGACGAACTTGCCGATGATGTCGAACGTCAGCTGGCTAGGCTCTTTGATGGCGATGCCGTCAGCGATTGTCGAGCCGGAAGAGCAAGACAGGACGCGCTGTTCGGCCACCGACTTTTGCATGGCGGGATAAGCGGCGGATTGCACGCCTATGACTTTGACATTCGGGTTGACCCCTTTTATGGCCGTGGCTATCCCCGCAAGAAGCCCTCCCCCGCCGACGGCCGCGATGACGAGACCGAGATCTGGCGCTTGGTCCAGCAGCTCCAAACCAATCGTGCCCTGCCCGCTGACGACGCGCGCATCCGAAAAGCCGTGCAGGAGAATGCCGCCGTTTGCGGCTTGGAATTCCAACGCCCCTTGGTACGCTTCGTCGTAAGATTGACCAACCAAGCGAACGTCGGCTCCCAGTTCCCTCGTCGCTTCGGCTTTCACCAAAGGCGTGCGGCTCGGCATGAAAATCGTCGCTTTGGCCCCGAGCGCTTTGCATGTGTAAGCAACGCCTTGAGCGTGGTTGCCGGCGCTCGCGGCAATGATGCCTGAATCTAGCTCCTGGCGAGACATCTGGAGGAGCGCATTGACGGCGCCGCGTATCTTGAACGACCCGGAGACGTTGAGGTTTTCCAGCTTCAATGCGACTTTCACCCCGGTGCGCTTTTCGAGGTAAAGCGACTCCTTGAGGGTCGAAGGCGCGACGAGCGGGCGGATGCGCTGAACGGCTTCTCTGATGGTCTGGAGCGAGACTTCGTCCATATAGGCAACCTTTTCCCAGGGCCCGGCCCTTTAGCTCGGCCGGTAGCTTCGGCTATAATCATATATATATGTCCTCGAACAAGCAAAGCCGCGTCCTGCGGTGGGATCCCCTTTGAGCACCATCTGGGTCGTAGAAAAAGCTAAGGCTACCGAGCCGCAGGCCGCTGCAGCGCTGATGGGCGATTACGCCGTACGGGCGTTTGCGTCGCTCGACTCATTTGAGAAGCTCCTCCGTGTGAGCCGCAGTCAACGTCCGGACTTGCTCGTCGTGGACCGGTGCGACGTGCGCTGGGATGAGCGTCGGCTACGCGAGTTTTTCGACTATCATTTTGCCGAGACACCTATCTTGCTGCTGGTACGCGAAGGCGAGGCGGGAAGCATCAAGGAGCCGCGCAGCGGCCGCCTATTCGTCGTGCAAAAGACCGTCGACAGTCTGAAGTTGTCCGTTTTCGTCGACTTCGTGCTCAGATCGAGCGGCGGCACTCGCCGCAACGTCATCAGATATCGGGGCTTGATGCTCGATTCGGAAAAACTCCAGTGCTTGGTCCAACCTGGAGACGACCCTGTCAGTCTGCCGCTTAAGGAAGCGCAGCTATTGCGGTTGCTGCTAGAGCGTCCTGGCGTTTGTCTGTCGCGTCAAGAGATCCAGAAGAGCCTTTGGGCCGACGTGCGCGTCACGCCAAGGACTATCGACAGCCACGTTTCGCGCCTACGCAAGCGGCTCGGGGACGGCGCCGTCGAAATCGAAAGCGTCTATGGCGGTGGTTACCGTCTCAAATAGGTCACCAATGAGAGTCTCCTCGCCAGCATTGACGCAGGTCCTAGCGATTTTGGTCGCCGGCGCCAGCGTTGGCTGCAAGACGGTCGCCGACAACTCCGCCCTGCACTCTGCCGAGGTCAAAGCGATTCAATGCGTCCCGGGCGCGACCTTCAAGGGCACGTGCCAAGTCACGGAACTCGTGGGCCGCCAAGGCGTGACGACGGAAGTCGCCCGCGAGTCCTTCGCCGTCGAAATCGCGGAGGTCCGCTTTGGAATCCCGGGCGCCACGAGAGACGCGCATACCAACGCGGATTTCTACAAGAAGACCGGCATCATCGAGGAGCTAAAGGTCGTCGACGCCTTGGACCTCTACAGTCGACAAGGCTGCCTCGCCGAGATCAGCGGCGGCGTCTTTGGCGAGGGCTTCACGCCCCGCGTGACGCTGCGCGTTCTCTTCAACGTCGCGGACGATGCCCACTCGGGCTACGCCGAGGTCTCCGACTACCGCAGCGGCAAGCCGATGCTAGTTACGTTGGGCCTCAAATGCGATTGGCAATGAACGGTCGCGCCTCGCCGACGCCGTGATCCTCGACCTTCAACCACTCTTGCTCGCCGGGGAGAGTCGAACGAATCAAATGGCACTGCTTGATGACGTCGCGTACGTAGGACCACGTGAGCTTGTGCTCCTGGACCCACTGGGGATAAGTGCTTCTGAGCGCCTGGTGCGCTTCGCGCAACCGGTAGTGCGGAATGCCGACGGACACGTGGTGTGGGACGTGCCATGAGATGTCGTGCGTCAGCCAATCGATGAGGCGCGGGAAGAAAATCTGGACGCTCATCGTCAGCTGGGCGCGCTCCGGGCTCCAAGTGGTGGCGTCGAGAAGCTGATTCCCGGGACTCGTGTGATGCAAGAGCGTGAAAGTGCTCAGCCAAAACTGGTAGACTAACTGCGGCACTATGAGCAGAAAGACGACGCCGTAGAAGCCGCCGAACCAGGCGGCCGACGCGAAATAACCGATGCCGACGACAGTCGTCAGACGTATCGCGAAGCGGATCTTAGCGGCGTCTTTAGCTTCGAAGAAGACCCCCTTCAGCGCGTCGGAGATGTAGAGGAATTGGAATAAGAGGGAGGCGACGAAGAAGAGCTCTTTCCTCGATAGGGCGTAGACACGACGTTGCCAGGCTGGCAGGGCTTCGAATTCGTCGCTCGTCAGAGGTCGCCAGGCAATTTCGCGGTCCGCGTGGTGAGTCCATCGATGGTGAACGTCATGCGTCAAGCGCCAGACGTGGTAGGGCCAAAGGACCGGCGTGGAGGTTAGATGACCGACGATCGTATTGACTCGCGCACTATTGCTGAAGGAGCCGTGGCCGGCATCGTGACCAATGACGAAGAGTCCCGTCATGACGCAACCGAGGAGGACAGACAGAAGCGGCGCAGCCAACCAAGAGTGAACGGCGAGGATTGCCCAAAGCAGGAAGGCGATGAGCAGGAAGTCGCGCAGCAGGTAACCATAGGCGCGGACCGGACTCTTGGTAAAACACTGGCGCGGTATCTTGCGAATGATACGAGCCAAAGGGTCGAGCGTCGCTCGGTCCGTCGCCGGCATGGCCATAAGTTCCCCCAATTTTGGTCTGAAGACTCTAGCACGGTCAGGCCGGGCGGGAAACTTCAGCCGGTACTCGGAAGTTTAATTTTATATTTATTTGCGGCACTAGCCGGCGCCTTTACCTGCGCCTTTGTCTGTGGCTTGGGCGCGGAGACCGTGGTCACGGGTGCGGGCTGTGGTGCAGGAGCCGGCGCCCTGGCTGCGGGCGCCGCGGCCGGAGCTGGTCGCGGCGCGACGGGAACGACTTGCGGCGTCGCACGCGCTGGCGCGACCGCGTTTGGCGCCACTGGTCGGGCCGGCATGGGGCGGGCCGGCGCAATAACTGGCGCGGCGACAGCCTTTGGAGGCAGCGCCGCCATCGGCGCCCAAGTTTTGGAGATTTCGGCGACGACCACCGTTACGTCGTCATCGAGCGGTTTTTGAGCGAAGAACGAGAACGCCGCGGCCAAGACGTCGTCTTTCATTTCCTCGGCCCCATGCTTCGCGGCCTCGGTGACTTGCTCGACGAGGTACTTGCGTCCCCACACTTCGCCTTTGGGCGAACTGCATTCGATCAAGCCGTCGGTGAAGTAAAAGATCTTGTCGCCTGCCTTCAGGTCGATCGACTGCTCGCGGTACTTGGTATCCAAGTCCATGCCGAGCGGCGTGCTCATGAGCTTCAAGGAAATAGGCTGGATGCCGCCCTTGGCGATTTTGCTCTTGCCACCGCGCGGATCGCCTGGGTTCGGCGGGATGAGCAGGGGGAAGTTGTGGCCGGCGTTGGAGAAGGTCAGAACGCCGCGTCGGAGATCGATGACCGAAGCGAAAAAGGTCATGCTGATCGTGCCGCGGACGGCCTCGAAGATGATGCGGTTCAAGCGGTCGAGGATCTTGGCTGGTGAGTCGCGAAACGTCGGCTCGTTCTTGATGATGTCGGCGATCGTCATCGTCGTCGAATAGGCCATCGCCGTGACCAAAGCCGCCGGCGCCCCGTGGCCCATCGCGTCGGCGATGAAAACGAACTCGACGCCTTCGTCGATGGTGAAATGACCCCAAAGATCCCCGCCGCACTCAGAGGCGGGCTGGTAGAACCCGGTCACCGACATAGCCCCAATCTTGATGTCGGCTTTAGGGAAGAAAGTGCCTTGAACCATCTTTGCCGTCTCGAGTTCCTTCTCGAAACGAGCTTTGTCGACTTGGGCGTGGAGAAGATCGACGATCTTTTTCGACATATGGTTGATCGCTTCTCCCAAAGCGCCTACTTCGTCTTGACTGCTCGGTTCAATGAGATGTTTGAAGTCTCCGGAAGCGATGCGGCTTGTCGCGAAAGTTACGGCTCGCAAGCTTTTGGTGATGCCGTTGGCGCCGACGAAGCTGAACATGATGGCGATGAGGATGAAGAAGATCGACCAGAGCCCCGTGCTCAAAGTGCTGGCTTTGAGCGCTTGGTATGCCGCTTCTGCGTCCTTCTCCACCAAGATCGCCAAATCGAATTGCGGCAAGCGGAAGTAGGCGCCGAGGCGTCGGCGGTTGTTGGTGTCACGGTATTCGTTTTCGAAGCCCGAAGGGCTCGTGCCGCTCAACGCGCTCTTGACGAGCGCGGCGCCACTGTATTTTTTGCGTTGTACCATGTCGAAAATGTTCGGTGACGTGAAGACTTTGCCGGTCTCGTCGATTACCGAGCTGTCGATGAACTTGGATTTCGGCAGAGCTTTGATCAAGTTCGTCTGCCAGGTCGCAAGCACCGCCCAAATGACGGTCGGCGAGTTTGCGACCTCGAAACGGACGGCGACCAGCATGATCGGCAGACCGAGGCTCTTCGCGACGCTCTCGACGGCCATGTTGTTCTTTTTGACCTTCGGAGCTTCCTTTTTCAGCCAACGTAGCGCGACTGTGCGCAATTTAGCTTCGATCTTGGCCGGTAACTTGTCTTCGAAACGGGTGTCAGTGGTGTTAGACGTGAACGCATCGCCGAGAGGGGTGAAGGTCGTCGACTTGAGATTAGGGGCCGACAAGAGGGCAAAGCCGACGAACTCCGAGCTGGAATCGATGAAACGACGGGTCTGTTCAGCCGTGCTCTTGGCGTCGGTGCCGCGCAAAGTCGGGAGGGCGACGGCAATTTGGGAGCGCCAGTTTTCAATGGTGTTTTCGATCTGGCCACCGGCGCGTTCGGCCTGCAGCTGGATCGTTTCTTGGACTTGTTGGGTCTGGTAACCCATGAACGTCTTGATGTATTGGAACGAGCTCCCGGCGACGGTGATGAGCACGAGCCCGCTCATGTAATAGAAGAGCTTGGCGCGAAGAGATTTTAAAGGATGAACCTTCAAGGCGAAGAGCGACCCCATTTTTAGGCTTCCTTCGTCATCGGACCCAGACGAAAAAACTGAAGGCCTAAACTTTGTTCCGGAATCTACCGATTGCTGGGATCAGGCAGATTTGCGCTAGTTCAGCAAACGATTTGGTCGTTTCGCCAGAGGAGCGGGTTTACTTGGAAGGTTCCACGAGGATGAATTCGGTCTTTTTCGCCGTGTGGGCGGCGCTGGTAGCCGGCGTCCTCGTCGCGTTGGTGAATCAAGATCGCTTCTTTGCCGTGGACAACAAAGCCGTGGCGACTCTCGAGAAGAAGTCCGGTGGGGTCCAGCTCCGCTCGGAAGGCCTGGTGCGCTGGCGGGAAGCCGTCGAGAGGCAGGGAATTTTCGACGGTGACCGGGTGGCGACTTCTCGAGACTCGTCGGCCAAGGTCGCCTTCGGGCCCGGGAGGGCGCTGGCGCTCGGCGAAGACTCGCAGATCCAAATCACCGGCATCATGAACTCGAGCAACGAGTATGCATTCTTAATAACCTTGCTTCGCGGCACTCTCGTCGCGGAAGTCGAGGGTAGCTGCGAAGGCTGCCCGCCGTTGATCATCCGCGCCGGCGAAGAGACCTTCAACGTAGGTTCCGGCAACAAGCTGGCTCTGTTCAAAGAGGTGGGCAAAAAGGCCCAAAAGTTCGACCCGAAAGGACCTCGCCCGATCCAGAAACGCGCCAGGCCGCCCGTGACGATGGTCTCCGAGGACTTCTTGAAAGGTTTGAAAGCGGCTCCTTCCCCGCCGCCGCCGCCGCCGCCGCCGCCGCCGTCCGCCAGAGCCAAAGGATATGAAGCCGAGGTGCGCACGCCTCCGACTGGTCTGATTTACTACACTGTCTTGCCCATGGCCGGTCTGAGCAGCCAGGCCTTGGAGTTTCCGATTACGCCTCCGGCCGAGCGGCCGAAATCCGGTGAATGGCGGCCCGTGGCCGAGGTTTCCGGCGCGGGATCGAAAGTCTCCGAAATCGTCCAGACCGGCAGCGCGAACGACCTGTCGATTCGGGTGCCGGTGGTCAAGGCTCGGCAGGTGTCGACGATTAGCCAAAAGGGCGCTTACAAAGAGTATGCATTCACCGTGCGCGGGGGCGCGCAGGTCACGGGCAAGGGCTCCAAGAAGCCCGTGCAAAGCTTTTCGGACAACCGCCTCGAGGTCAAAATTCGCAGCTATGGCGAGTTTGCAGGAGGACCGGTGACTCTCGCGTTCGACAAGCTCGTCGCCG
>JAYWBY010000601.1:0-23631 GCA_043781115.1 Pseudomonadota bacterium | reverse complement strand
CGGATCGCCATTTTGCTCAGCAAGGCCGAGAAACTCGCAATCCGGCTGCGCAACGACGTCGCCGAATACATCGCTAAGCACGCCAAACGCAACGTTCGGGAGCTCGAAGGTGCGTTGCACCGAATCAATGCTTTCGCGGCGCTGCAAGGCGAAGAAATCACCATGGACCTGGCGGTCCGCACCTTCAAGGACGTCCTCGGCGAACCGCCGAAACGGATGACCATTGAAACGGTGCAGAAGACGGTCGCCGACCACTTCAAACTGCGTGTTGCTGACCTGAAGTCAAAACGCCGGCAGCGCGCGTTCGCGCACCCGCGGCAGATCGCGATGTTTTTGTCTCGCAAATTGACCAATGCGTCTTATCCAGAAATTGGCGAGAAGTTCGGCGGCAAGGATCACACGACCGTAATGCACAACGTTCGCAAGATAGAAGAGACGCTCGATAAGGATCTGGACCTGAAGGCGCACGTCGAGGCACTCGAGAGGCAGCTAGAACAGCTGCAGTGAGCTCGGGACAGTGGGTAAGTCTGTGGGTAAGCTGTTTGCAAGGGGCGGTATTGATGTTTGATCTAGCTGGGGACAAAAAGGGGACAAACTCGCACATGCAATCTATCCCCAATCTCGTCCCCTCCGATCCACACACTTTATCCACCGACTACAAACAGGCCCGAGACCGACAATAGCCTAGATTATCAACGATATACGCTTGTGTCCCCAGATTCGGTCCGACATTAACTACGACTACTGATTGAAAGTAAATTGAGAATAATAAAACAGAGAGAAGAGCACACGGACACGGAGGCACGAAGGACGCCATGAAAATTCAAATCTCAAAAGAATTGTTGAGCACCGCCACCAACCGCGTGCAGGGCGCGATAACCGAACGCAGCCTTGGCCAAATCGGCTTGAACGCCAAAGACGGCTACTTACATGTTGCCGCCACGGACCGCATATTGGCCGTCTACAGCAAACTCGCCTGCGAAGTAATGCGGCCCGGTGCCGTCTTCGTTCCAGCGAGACTCTTTTCCGACGTCGTAAAAGAACTTCCCGACGGCCCGGTGAAGCTAGACCTGCAGGCAGCTTATTTATTGATCACGGCTGGCAACGGCGACGAATTCACCATGAAACTACCAGTCATCGACGACCTGACTTGGCGCGAAGCACCGACTTTGACCACGGACAACACGGCAGAACTCCCCTGCTCCAAGCTCTCCTACATGATCGAACAGGTGCAGTTCTGCGTCGCTCAGGATTCGCCCAGGAACTACGGATCAGTCGCCTTCTTGCACAAACCAGGCCGCGAAAGCTGCCGTTTGGTCGGCACCGACGGCTTTCGCCTCTCCTATTGCGAGGTCGAGACGGCCATGCCCGACGGCTTCCTGGAAAACGGCGTTTGTCTATCCAAGCGAGCGCTCGCCGAACTCGACCGCATGTGCGGCGACGGATTCGAAAAGATTCGCGTCTCAATTGCCGACGACGAAACCACCTTGGTGGCGGAAGTTCCCGACTACCAGATTTACGTCCGCCTTTCGGCCGTCAAATACCCGAACTACATGGGCGTCCTGCCCGACAAGAAGATGGCCGGGGTCTTGGTCTCCAGAAGCCACCTGCAGAACGTCGCAAAGCGCGTCCTGCTTGCCGCGGATAAGAGCCGCGCTTTGCAGTTGAGCTTTTCAGATTCATCACTTACGTTAAATTCCAAGACTATGGGAAGTTCTGAGGGACGGGAGACGGTGCCGCTGATGGATTATCACGGCCCGCGCTACGACATCGCCGTAAACGGCAAATTCCTGACGGACATTTTCACGACGACAGGGAGCGAAAACGTAACCCTGCACTTTAGCCAGGAGAGCAATGAGGACCCGATAGTAATCGTGCCGCGGCAGGAGCCCATCGACTGCCGCTCGAAACACGTTCTAGTCCCCATCAAGCAGAACGACTAACGACCAGCAAAACGCCGACTAGGCCGTTCCAGGAACGGTTAATGGTCTATCGGCAGGGGTAAATTCTTCCATGACCGAAGCCATCGTCCCAGGCAAGGCGGAGAAGGCCAGCATGACATCGAGTGGCAGCACGTACTCGGCGGAAAACATCCAGGTCCTGGAGGGGCTCGAAGCAGTTCGAAAGCGTCCGGGCATGTACATCGGCTCGACCTCGACCGACGGTCTCCATCACTTGGTTTACGAAATCGTCGACAACTCGATCGATGAAGCCATGGGCGGCCACTGCAACGAAATCAACGTCGTCCTGCACATCGACGGCACCTGCTCAGTCAAGGACAACGGCCGCGGCATCCCCGTCGACAAACATAAAGACGGCAAATCCGCCCTCGAAATCATCATGACCGTCCTCCATGCCGGCGGCAAGTTCGACGACAAGGCTTTCGCTTTTTCGGGCGGTCTGCACGGCGTTGGCGCGTCGGTCGTCAACGCCTTGTCCGAGTGGATCAGGGTCGAAGTCCGCAAAGAAGGCAAAGTCTACTCCCAAAGTTATAAGCGGGGTAAGCCCGACGAAGACGTGAAAGTCATCGGCGCCACCGACGGCCACGGCACGACGACAATTTTCAAGCCCGATCCGCAAATCTTTCCGGACACCAAGTTCGTCTTCGACGTTTTGACGAAGCGTTTGCGCGAGCAGGCCTTCCTAAATAAAGGCCTGAAAATCACGCTGAAGGACGAAACCACCGATCAAGACGTGGCGTTTTTCTTCGAGGGCGGGCTCGTTCAATTCGTCGAGTACCTGTCGAAAGGTCGCACCCCGCTCCACGCTCAACCGGTGTTCATCAACGGCACGCAACTCTCTGCCGACGGCTCGAAGATCGAGGCGATCATGGAGTGCGCCCTGCAATGGACCGATGCGTACAACGAGAGCTTTTACTCGTACGTAAACAACATTCACACCAACGAAGGCGGCACTCACGTCACAGGCCTGCGCTCGGCCTTGACGCGCGTTATCAACACGTTCGCCGAACAAACAGGCCTTTTAAAGACCTTCAAAGAGGGCATTACCGGCGACGACATTCGCGAGGGTTTGACTGGCGTCATCGCCGTGAAGATCAAAAACCCCGAGTTTCAAGGGCAAACGAAGAACAAACTCGGCTCGGCGGAAGTCCGCCCGTGGGTCGAGCAAATCGTCAGCGACAAGCTCGGAGCTTATTTCGAGCAGAATCCCGACGTCGTCAAACGCGTCATCAACAAGATCATCGACGCTGCCCGGGCACGTCTCGCCGCCAAGAAGGCGCGCGAGCTCACCCGGCGCAAGGGTGCCCTGGACTTCGCCGGCCTTCCGGGCAAAATGGCCGATTGCCAAGAGAAAGACCCAACCCTCTGCGAGCTCTACCTCGTGGAAGGTGACTCCGCCGGCGGCTCCGCCAAGCAAGCGCGGGACCGGCGCACCCAAGCCATTCTGCCGCTTCGCGGCAAGATCCTGAACGTCGAGAAGGCCCGCTACGACAAAATGCTGTCGTCGCAGGAGATCAAGTTGCTGATCCAGGCCCTGGGTACCGGCATCGGCAAGGACGATTTTGACATCACCAAGCTCCGCTACCACAAAGTCGTCTTGATGACGGACGCCGACGTCGACGGTGCGCACATTCGCACCCTCCTCCTCACCTTCTTTTTCCGGCAAATGCCCGAAATCATCGAACGCGGTTACCTCTACATCGCGCAGCCGCCGCTGTTCAAATACCGCAAAGGCAAGACCGAGCGGTACTTGAAGGACGAGGGCGCCCTCCTCGCCTTCCTGACCGACGTCGGCATTTCGAACCTGATGCTGCACGACGCGAAGGGCAAAGAGATCGACAAGGTCGTGCTCTCCGGCCTCATCGCCAAAATGACTCGCTTCAATGAGTTGATGGACTTGGCGACGCGGCGTCGGCCACGGGAGATTTCCGAGTATTTCATCATCGACGAAAGCATCGGACCCCAAGCGTTGGCCGACGAGACGCAGGCCAAAGACCTGGCGGCGAAGATCGTCAGCTACTTGGAAAAGAAGATGGCTGGCAAACGGCTCGTCTACACCAACACCAAAGTGGTGTTCGACCAAGAGCACAGCCGTTATCAAATCATCCTAGAAACGCGCATTCGGGACATGCCGCAAACGTGCACGATCGACGCTACGCTATTTTCTTCCGGAGAAATCGTCGAAATGCGCCGGATCAACCGGCAAATGCACGAAGTAGCGCAGGCGCCCTTCAAGTACGCGCGCATCAAAAGCAAGGGCAAAGCGGCCGCTAAGGAAGTCGAAGAACCGGCGGATGACACCCCTGAAGCTAACGCCGAATCGCAGCCGCTCAAGTTCGACGCCGACTCCGGCTCGCTAGCGAGTCTCTACGACCTGAAGGTCTTCATCGAACAAGAGGGCCGCAAAGGCGCCTACATCCAACGGTACAAAGGTCTCGGGGAAATGAACCCGGACCAGCTCGAAGAAACGACGATGAACCCCGACAAGCGGACGCTCCTCAACGTCGAAATCGATGACGCCATGGAGGCCGACCAACTCTTTTCGACGCTCATGGGCGACGACGTCGAGCCGCGCCGAGAATTCATCCAGAAGAACGCGCTGAACGTCCGCAATCTCGACATCTAAATTTGGGTCAGGATAATAGCCGATGGAACAGATCAAGAACGTAATGCCAATCAAAATCGAAGACGAGATGCGTACATCTTTTCTCGATTATTCGATGAGCGTCATCGTTTCGCGCGCCCTACCGGACGCGCGCGACGGCCTAAAGCCGGTGCATCGGCGCATTCTCTACTCCATGTACCAGATGCGGAACTTCCATAACCGCCCGTACCTGAAGTCGGCCCGTATCGTCGGCGACGTCATTGGCCGGTTCCACCCGCACGGCGACTCGGCGGTTTACGAAGCTTTGGTCCGCTTGGCCCAGGACTTCAGCATGCGTTATCCCTTGGTCGACGGCCAAGGGAACTTCGGCTCCGTCGACGGCGACAGCGCCGCCGCAATGCGGTACACGGAATCCCGGCTCGAGAAAGTCACCGAGCTTCTGTTAGCGGACCTCGACAAAGAGACCGTCGACTTCAGCCCGAACTACGACGGCAAAGAATTAGAACCCGACGTTATGCCGTCGCGTCTCCCCCAACTCTTGGTCAACGGTGCTTCGGGCATCGCCGTCGGCATGGCAACCAACATACCGCCGCACAACATGCGCGAAGTGGCGTCAGCTCTCGGCGCTTTGATCGACAATCCGGCGATTACGATCGAACGGCTGATGGACCACATCAAGGGTCCGGATTTTCCGACTTCCGGTTTGATCTATGGGGTTGCTGGCATCCGGTCGGCTTATTTGACGGGCCACGGCTCGGTGATAATGCGGGCACGCGCCGGCATAGAAGACTCGGCCAAATCAGGCCGCGAGCGCATAGTCATCACCGAACTGCCGTACCAGGTCAACAAAGCCCGCCTAATCGAGAAAATTGCGGAATTGGTCCACGCCAAGAAGATCGAAGGAATCTCCGACCTGCGCGACGAATCAGCGAAGAACGAAATCCGCGTCGTAGTAGAAATCAAAAAAGGCGAAAACGCCGACATTATCTTGAACAACCTGTTCAAGCTGACGCCGATGCAGTCCTCTTTCGGCGTCAACACCGTGGCGCTGGTCAACGGCGCCCCCCGCATTTTGAACCTGAAACAGCTGCTGGAAGTCTTCTACAACCATCGCCGCGAAGTCATTTTGCGTCGGACCGCCTTCGAGCTACGCAAAGCCGAAGAACGCGGCCACATCTTGGAAGGCTTGAAGATTGCCGTCGAGAGCATCGACGAAGTCGTCGCCGTCATTCGGAAGTCGAAAGACCCGGTGGTGGCGCACGGCGAATTGATCGCGAAATTCAGCTTGAGCGACATCCAGGCCAAGGCGATTTTGGAAATGCGCCTCGCCCGGTTGACCGGCCTTGAGGGCGACAAGATCATCGCTGAATACAAAGAAGTCATGGCGATCATCGAAGACTTGAAAGACATCCTCGCCAAGCCTGAACGCGTCACGAAGCTCATTCGCGACGAGCTGAAGGTCTTGGAAGAAGACTTCGGCGACGAACGCCGTACCGAAATCGTCGCCTCGGCCGCCGACGAGTTCACCATGGAAAGCCTCGTCGCGGACGACGAAGTCGCAGTGACCATTTCGCTGACCGGTTACGTAAAGCGCACGCCGATCGACGCAATTCGCGCGCAACGCCGCGGAGGAAAAGGGAAGTCTGGCATGCTTACGCGTGAGGAGGACGTCGTTTCCAGCGTCTTCATCACGAGCAACCACCAGACGCTCCTCTGTTTCTCGAATCAAGGGCGAGTCTTCGACATCAAAGTGTACGAACTCCCGGATCTGCCCCTGCGCTCCCGCGGCAAGCATTTCGCCAGCATGGTGAAGCTTAGCGAGAACGAAAAAATCGTCTCGGTGCTCCCGGTCAAAGAATTCAAAGAAGGCCACTACGTGGTCTCGGTCACCGCCCACGGCTACGTCAAAAAGACGGACATCATGGCGTACTCCAACGTCAGGACGTCGGGCATCATCGCGTTGAAGCTGGACGATGGCGACTCGTTGGTGGGTTGCGCCATCACCAACGGCACGCAAGAGGTGCTGATCGCGACCCGCATGGGCAAAGCCATCCGCTTCAGCGAAGACGAAATTCGGCCCATGGGTCGAGCCTCTCGCGGCGTCACTGGCATCCGTTTCGCGGACGCAGGTGAACCTGAAGAAGCGGAGGCCAGCGCGTCCACGGACGACGCGGAAGAAGGCAAGGAACTGAAAGAGGCCGACCGCGTCATCGGCATGGAAGTGCTCACCGGCAACTCGACGATCCTGTCGGTGTGCGAAGGTGGCTACGGCAAACGCACCCCGCTCGACGAGTATCGCGTGCAATCCCGCGGCGGCAAAGGCATCTACACGATCAAGGTGACGGAACGCAACGGCCTGGTGGTTGGCATCCTTCAAGTCGACGAAGACGACGACCTGATGGTGATGACGTCGTCCGGCAAGATCACAAGATTCAACGTCAACGAAGTCGGTATCATTGGCCGCCTGACCCAAGGCGTGCGCTTGATGTCCGTCGAATCCGGCGAAAAAGTCATCAGCCTCTGCAAAGCGCAGAAGCTCGAGGGCGAAGAGGTCTAGTAGCGATGAAGATCGACGCGACGTTGGTGCGGCATGTGGCGGGCTTAGCCCACCTGGAGCTGACTGCCGACGAGGTGTCGTACTACGAGACGCAGCTGGGCAAAATTTTGGTCCACATCGCCCAGCTCGACTTGATGCCCGATCGACTTCCCAAAGACTGGCGGAGCGATACCGCAGGGGCTCCAACGCCTGAACGGGATGACGTACGGTTCGAGTCTCTGCCGATCGACGTCGCGCTCGGCCAAGCGCCGCGACGCTCGGACTCGGCCTTTCAAGTTCCGCGCATTATAGAGTAATGCAAAAAAGAGGCAAAAAGTGGCGGATTTGAAGCCCTTCGGCCTGACGGCTAGTTCAATCAGTGAGGGCGTCACCTCTGGTGCGCTGTCCATGCGTGACGTCGCCCATTTCTATTGCCGGCGGACCGAGGCAAAAGCCAAGGAGCTGAACTGCTTCCTCCATTGGAACGAAGCCGAAGTCTTGGCGCAGGTAGACGTCCAAGAGAATCGCCTCAGGAAGGGCGAAAACCTGCCTCTGGCTGGCGTTCCCGTGGTGGTGAAGGACAACATCTGCACCCTAGGCGTTCCGACGACCTGCGGCTCGAAAATCCTCGAAGGCTTCAAACCACCTTATGAGGCGCGCGTCGTCGAGTTGTTGAAGAAGGCTGGAGCGGTGGTCTTCGCCAAGGCGAACTGCGACGAATTCGCCATGGGCAGCTCGAATGAGAACTCCGCCTATGGCGCGGTCAAGAATCCCTGGGACCACGCTCGCGTACCAGGTGGTTCATCCGGAGGGTCGGCGGCAGCCGTGGCTGCGGACTTGGCGCCCATCGCGCTAGGGTCGGACACCGGTGGATCCATTCGGCAGCCCGCGGGATTCTGCGGGATCGTCGGGCTTAAGCCGACTTATGGACTAGTTAGTCGCTACGGTTTGATCGCTTATGGATCGTCCCTGGACCAGGTCGGACCCATGTCTCGAACCGTCGAGGACGCGGCACTAGTCTTGGATGCAATCGCCGGTCATGATAGGCGGGACTCGACCAGCTCTAGTCAACCGGCGGTCGCGACGCTCCCCTTTTTGAAGGCGGGACAAGGAGCCAAGGGCCTCCGAATCGGCCTTGTGAAGGAGTTTTTCGGCGATGGGTTGGACGACTCTACCCGCCAAGCGCTAGCGAAGGCGGTCGAGACACTCAAGCGACTCGGCGCAACCGTCGGCGACGTAAGCCTTCCCTACCTTAACTACAGTATCCCGTCATATTACGTCATCGCCACGGCCGAGGCTTCCGCGAACCTTGCTCGCTTCGACGGGGTCCGCTACGGCTATCGCTATAGCGAACCCGGCCAGTCCTTGAAGGACATGTACCGGCAGTCCAGAAGCCGAGGCTTCGGGCGTGAAGTGAAGCAGAGGATCATGCTAGGCACTTTCGCGCTTTCGTCGGGCTACTACGACGCCTTTTACGCAAAGGCGAACCGCGCCCGGCAATTGATCAAGGAAGACTTCGCAAAGGCCTTCGAAAGCTTCGATTTGCTCATCTCACCGACTTCCCCGACCACCGCCTTCAAACTCGGCGAAAAGACCCAAGACCCGCTGGCGATGTACTTAAGCGACATCTGCACTATTGGCATCAACCTCGCCGGCATCCCGGGGATCTCGGTACCGTGCGGATTCGACGAGAAGGGCCTGCCGATCGGCATGCAGATCATGGCGAAACCGTTCGACGAAGCAACTCTCCTGAAAGGGGCTTACGCCTATGAACAAGCCTGCAAGTGGCACGAGCGCAGGCCCGCCGGATACTGAGGGCTACGAAGTCGTCATCGGCCTCGAAGTCCACTGTCAATTGCTGACGGAGTCGAAGCTCTTTTGCGGCTGCTCGACCCGTTTCGGAGCTGAAGCGAATCATCACACCTGCGCCATTTGCCTGGGCATGCCAGGCGTCCTACCAGTACTCAACCACCGCGCCGTGGACCATGCCGTCCAATTCGCCTTGGCCGTCGGCGCGCGAATCAACGGCAACAGCGTTTTCGCTAGAAAACAGTACTTTTATCCAGATTTGCCCAAGGGCTATCAAATCACCCAATACGACAAACCGTACTGCGAAGGCGGAGGCATAACTTTAACTTCCGGCCGTACCGTCGAACTGACGAGGGCGCATCTTGAAGAGGACGCCGGCAAGAACATTCATGCGGCCGAAGGCAGCTTGGTCGACATCAACCGCGCCGGCATGCCGCTCCTCGAAATCGTCACGCAACCGGTCCTACGCTCCGCCGAAGAAGCCGCGGAATACCTGCGTCTCCTGCGCTCGCTCGTCCGCCACTTGAGAATAAGTGACGGCAACATGGAGGAGGGTTCGTTCCGTTGCGATGCCAACGTCTCGCTGCGTAAAAGGGGAGAATCTAAGCTCGGCACGCGGTGCGAGATCAAAAATCTGAACTCCTTTCGCAATATCGAGCGGGCGATCCAATACGAAACTAGCCGTCAGGCCGGAATATTGGATAAGGGCGGCTCCGTGCGACAGGAAACCCTCTTGTTTGACGCCGATACGGGGCGGACCGCCCCTATGCGAGGCAAGGAAGACAGCCACGACTACCGCTATTTTCCCGACCCTGATCTTGGACCGCTTCGTCTAACAGACGAGCGAATCGCTCAATTGAAGAAGACCCTTCCAGAACTGCCGGCGGCGATGGCCAAGCGCTTCGCTGAAACTTATGGTCTTAATGAAGCTGATGCTCTGTCGCTGACCCAGGAGCGAGCTTTCGCCGCTTACTTCGAGGCTGTGGCCCGCAACGTCCCGCCGGATGTGACCGGCAAGATCGTCGCCAACTGGCTTACCGGCGACTTCTTGGCCCAAGCAAATCAACGGCACTGGGACCTTGCCCAGCCGCCCGTGACCGCAAGCTACATGGCGGAGCTCCTGACACTACTCGGGAACGGCACGATTTCGGGGAAGATTGCCAAAGCCGTCTTCGAGGAAATGGCGGAGAAACCAGCCAGCCCAAAGGCCATCGTTGAGCGCAAGGGCTTGGTGCAAGTCAGTGACGAAGGTGCGATTCACGCCCTCGTGGAAAAAATTCTGGCGGCGAACCCCGCGCAAATCGCCGAGTACCTCGCGGGCAAGGATAAGATGATAGGATTCTTTGTCGGGCAGATCATGAAAGAGAGTCAGGGAAAAATGAACCCCGGGCTGGTCAATCGGATCCTAAAAGAACGCCTCGACGCGCGAAAGTAGCCGGCGCCCGCGGAGAGTTCGTACGGAAGAGTCCAAAAAAATCCCAGAAATTTTCGCGAAGTACGTCGGCGACGGAGCTTTGACTCACGGATATTGCACCTACGGTAACATCGCGTCGCCCGAGCCGAGTTATTCTTATCTCCTCAGTCCAGATGGTCGCGATGTGTTTGATCTCGCGAGTCTGACTAAGGCGTTGGTTACGACGCCGCTTCTCTACGCCCTAAAGGTCGACGGCAAGCTCGACTTCTCGTCGAGGCTGGCGGATTGGCTTCGTGGCGACAAACTCGCGGACTTGGACCGGGTGCTACAGGAACTCTCTGTGCTTGAACTCCTGCGGCACCAGTCGGGCCTTCCCGCATGGCGGAACTTCTGGATCAACCACCTAGGTGTCGAATCCCCCGATCGCTTGAATAGTCCCCAGCGGATCAAGTTTCGGACCGTGGCAGCGCTCAACAGGGCCGCGAAAGACCTCAGTTCAAGCAAAGCCCAGGTCTATAGCGACGTCGGGTTCATTCTGCTTGGTCTCTGCTTGGAACGAGTCGAGGGCCTGGACCTTATGGTACAGTTCGAACGCTTCACCAATAGCCTAGGAGTCGATGCTCGGAATCTGCCGCTCGATTTCGGCCCCGGTTTAAACGTGAAGGACCGTAGCGTCCCGACAGGGGAATGCAAATTGCGCCGGCGCGAACTTTACGGCGAAGTGCACGACGAAAATTGCGCGAGTCTCGGTGGCATCGCGGGTCATGCGGGACTGTTCGGTACGGGCGAGGCACTGGGACGTTTTCTCCACCTCCTGTCCCGTTCGAGAGCCGGCGCCCTTTTGCTAAAGGAAAATGCCGCGGCTCGCATTTTGCCCGTCGGAACTTCCGCCAACGAATCTTTGATAGGCTGGCGGCAGGGTGCCGACCCTAGTTCATTGCCTTTTGGGGACGGCGCCGCCATCGGGCACATGGGCTTTACTGGCGTTGCATTTTGGCTCTGTCCAGAAAGCGGACAGTATGCGATTCTCCTGACCAACCGAGTTCTTGCCGGACGGCTCCGCCCCGGTATTGCCTCCCTGCGCCGCGAAGTGTTTTCAGTCCTCGGCATGCTGCGCAAGTAGGCCAAAATCTCCACAACTTATCCCCATGTCCACTCGCTCAGCACACGTGATAGGCCGCGGAATCGTTGGGCTTTCACTTGCCTATGAATTAAGCCGACGCAACTGGCGCATTTCTGTCGTCGGACCCGCCGCGCGCATTGGAACGGCTAGCCGCGCCGCCGTGGGCGTCAGCAGCATGAAGGGGCAGATCTTGGTCGATCAGCCTCTTTTTGCCGTAAAGATGTATGGTCATTATGGTTTAAAGACATGGATCGAGAGTGTAGAAAAGGCGTCCGGACGACAAATCCCCCACGACTTCGGTGGCGTCTACGAACCATTTTCTACGGTGACGGAATTTGAATGGATTCGAGAACGAGTTTTCCACAGGAAACTAACAGGCTGTCTTAATGCTAGGCTACTTAGTCGCGAAGACTGGGAGAGGCAGTTGTTCGCTCCGTCTGGAATCAGGTCAGACTGGAGGAGCGCCTTCCACTATTCCCAGGACGGCTGGGTCGACACCGTGGCGTTGCTCGAGGCGCTGGAAGTCGCTCTGCTCCGGGCCGGCAGCCAGTTCGTCGACGTCGAAGTCCGGCGAATCGTGCCCACCGGCGAATCCGACCTAACGCTCGAAACCCAAGCTGGGCCTATCGTTGCGCCGATCGCGGTGGTGGCGGCTGGAGTGTTCAGCAATGAAATTCTGGCGGCCTCTGGACTTCAAGGACTTGAGCAGAAGGCGGTTCCGGGTGAGACCTTAAGCGGCCACGCGGCACCTAGATCGGCGCCAGTCGCATTGCGTGTCGCGAAATTGAACTTTATACAGCAAGGCGGGAAGGTAAGGATCGGGTCCTCTTCGCGAGTTGCTAGTTCCGCGGTTGATTGGGGGCAATCGTCGGAAGAGGTCGCCCGCCTAAAAGCCATGGCGGCCAAGGCGTTCCACTGGACCGAACCGACCGAGGCTTTGTGGGGCGTCAGAGGACGCCTACGGGATCGTATGCCTGCCATTGGGCAGCTCTTTTTCCCTGGCGGACGCAAGGGTCCGTGGGTCTCACTCGGGTACTACAAAAATGGGGTTCAGCTCTCCCATCTTTTTGCTCAAAAACTGGCCAGCCTCCTCGAAGGGGAGCAACCCACCAAAGCCCTTAGCCCGTTTTTTGCCGGCCGCTTTTTCCCCTAAATTCGCCCATCCGACCCACTCTGCTCTTTTCTTCCGGGCATTATCTTCCTACGCTTTTTTGTGCAAATCCTACTCAAGCCTTCGCCTTTCCGTTCCTTTAATATGCTGCCCACTTTTATGGCACAGTTTTCGCTCAGTCTGGCTGAACGGCCAGTCCAAACATTGGCCTAAACGGTACAGATCTGAGCTGAAACTACTGCTATTACTGCTGAATTGCGAGGGAATTGGCCATGAAAAGTAGCCTGATGGCGTCAACACTTTTGACTGTCGGAGCCACTCTATACATCGGGGCGGGCCAGGCTAGCGCTGCAGAACGATGCGAGGCTGACCTCGGCCGCGTCGAAAACTCGTTCTGCCTTGGCGATCGATACGTAATAGGGGCGTCGGAACCAGCGAGCTTCACCTACTCTTGGAAACTGAACGACGGCGCCTTCGATCTCTCCAGTAAAGTTTGTTTAGGCGGCGGCACCGTTGGCAACCGCCGCGACATGCTCCTGGCCTTAGATCGGTCGGACAACATTCGTGCGGTCGATTCTTCCCATCACAAAGTCGGCGCCGATAATCTTTCGACGTCCAAGTACATCATCGACAAGTTAATCGCCGAAGCGAAAGCCGATCCGAGCAAAGCGCCAAAAGTCGGCGTTGTCATGTTCTCGTCGACCCCAGACTGCCGCGCATTCACTGGGCCGACTATCGACGTCAACCGTGAGTTTCCCTGTCTCTACGTCGCCGCAGCTTCTTTGGCCGACCCCATCCACGCCGACGCGGTCCAGAAGTTCCTGGCAGCCGCCGAGGGTAAATACTCCCAAGGTGGCACGGCCACCTCAAGCGACTACACGATCGTCGGCAATCTCATTTTGACCGGGGAAATGGGACTGACTTCCCCCACGCAAGCAGGCCTCATCCTCTTCAGCGACGGCCGAACGTACAAAGGTGAAGCCAACGATGCCCATGCCTACCTAAAAAGCGGCAACTACCTAGCCGCCGAGTCCGAAGCCACGAACTTGTTCAGCGCGTCCGCTTTGAAGAAGTTCCACATGACTTTCGCGCTGAACCCGGTAGGCACACCGCCTTACGACCAGACGAACGCCGATGCCTTCGATACGATGTGCGCCCTAAACGGAGCACCCCATGCCGATTGCGACAAGGCGAAGGTTACGATCAACAACCCTTCCAGCTGGCCGGTGAACAAGCTCGACTTTGCCAAATTCGCCACCTCCCTCGTGGGCGCTGTCGGCGGCACGTCCAAAGACGTCATAACCATCAATGCCAAACAAGACATCGACACCGGGTTAGAGGCGTTGAGGGTTTCGGCCGAGTCGTCCGCGTCGATCGACTCCGTCACCTACACGGTCAATGGATCCGCACCGCAGACCGCTACCATCGATGGCACGAAGATCAGTCTCGAGAGTCTTCCCGCCGGCAAAGATCTTAACCTGGAGCTGCTATTCAAGACCAACGGCGCCGACGCGCGTGTGCCTATCAAAGTCACGACTGAACAAGTGCCGAGCGAGGTCAAGGACTTCACCGACAAAGAGATGTTCTGCAAAGCCTCGGCGGAACCATTGAAAGCCGACAAAAAAATTAATCTGAAGAACCTCCAAGGCGGATCGGCGAGCTGCGGAGTAACGAGCGGCAACAGCGGAGCGATCAACCCTTGGCTAGCGCTTTTGGGCCTTGCACTTCCGCTTCTCTTGGTCGGAGGGATTGGTTCCCGCAGATTGCAAAAAAACGCCATTCTACTAATCGCGGGCACTATTGGAGTCGCCGCCAACGCCGGCAGTCTCCGCGCCGCCGAAGCCAGCACTGGACTCAACGCCCTACAATACCGGCCCGTGGTCGACGGAGTCGGGATGACCGAAAAAGCCACCAATATCCCTCCGGGAACCTACAACGCCGGCGTCTTC
The DNA here is from genome assembly GCA_043781115.1 of Pseudomonadota bacterium. Taxonomy (GTDB): domain Bacteria; phylum Bdellovibrionota_B; class Oligoflexia; order Oligoflexales; family CAIYRB01; genus CAIYRB01. The sequence continues at coordinate 9,123 of JAYWBY010000601.1, read as the reverse complement.
ATGGACTACGCCAATGATCCCGTGGAAATCGGCGGCGACAAGAACTCGCGCGTCAACTCGATAATGGACAACCTCGTGACGGCTCACGCCGTCGCCAACATCGGCATCTTCAAGAACCTCTCGCTTGGCCTTCACGTGCCCTACGTCCACCGGTCGGATGAGGAGCGCGACGTCGAAGGCGACAAAGAAGCCGGCGGCCAGGTCGGCCGTCCTTCCGACGTCACAGCGAGTTTAAAAATCAATTTCGTGAAGAAGACGGGGTTCGCCATCGCACTAATGCCAATGGCAACGATCCCGACCGGCGACGCCGAGCTACTCCTTGGCGACGGTGAAGCGAACTTTGGTGGCATGTTCTTGCTGTCAGGAACCAACGGCGCCTTTAGCTGGGCATTCGACGTAGGCTATTTGCATCGCCAAAAGCCGCTCGTCCTCGAAGACGACCGTGCCAACTCGATCAAGGTTCACGGCCAATACTTGAACTACGACGGCGTCGAATATCGCTACTCGCCCCTCTTGTCGTTCGGCGGCAACCTTCAAATAAAAGTCACGGCTGGCGACCAGGTCGATTTCACCCGCAGCAATCCCGCCGAATGGATGGCCATGGCGAAACTCCGCCCGACATCAGGCCTCGACATAGAAGGCGGCTTCGGGACGGGCGTCGGCAAAGGCTACGGCTCGCCCGACTACCGCGTGTTCGCGGGTCTGACGTACGTCCCTGAAGCGCCGCGCCACGTCGCCGCGGCTACGCCGAAGAAGGCCTCGGCCAAAACCGCCAACAAGTCCTTGGCTAAGCGCCGCTAAAAGCCTAGGACGGTGCCGAGGGTTATCTCGTAAGCCACCGTGTTTTTCTTGTGACCGAGCTGAGTTTGCAGATCCTTGCCGGGCTCGGCTTCGCCGTGCGCCTCGCCGTCCGCCAAGCTGCCGCTAAATTTCTTGCCGGCTTCGGACAGAGGCAGCAACACGTTCGTGCCGAGGCTCATGCCGAAGACTTTCGTAAAAAAGAAGTCCATGCCGGCGCCAAGTCTCAGGGAAAGGACCGTCAGTTTCGACGTCGCCTTCGCGAGAGACGAACTTGGCGTCGCACCAGAGTCATCTTTCTTTGTGGATTTCAAAGTTACGGTCGACATGTCGGCGTCGATACCGCTCGTTAAATTAAGTCCCGAATTTCCTGAAAAGGGCATACGGAAAACCTGGAAATCGACGAAGAGGCCAAGCGCCGAGGCCTGCTCTTCGGTCGACACGTAGGGGTTTTCCTTCTGTACGATGTAGTCGGCGTCGACGATTGCTGGAGTGAATTTGCGGTACCGGAGCCCTGGGTTTAGAGAAAACGCCCCGACGGGGATGCCCACTTGCAAGTCGAACCCGAGCAACGAGCTACTGGCCTTTTTGTCCCCCTTCCACAAGCTGTCGGGAGTCTCCGTTGTCGGAGCATCGAAGCTCAATTTATTGTAGACGGCTGGAGTCGCGAGGCCGGCGTTATATTGGATCCAGACCCGAAAGGGGCTCTTTGAAGCTTTGGGCTCTTTGGCGTTCTTGCTCTTCTTTTCTGAAGGCTCGCCGTCCGAGTCTTCCGCCACCTCGGCGTCCGCCGCTTCTCCGACCTTAACGTCCATGCCCGCCTTCAAGCGCTTCATCTTCTTGGCGCTCTCGAGTTTGACGATGCCGACCTTGCCCTTGACCTTAGCAAGAGATCCGCAATCGACCTTCTTGCCAGCTTCCGTGAAGAAGCAAAGGGTCGCCCCCTTCTCGAAGGTTTCGTCGTCCTCGAGGTCGATCACCACGAGTTTTTTCTTGATCAGCACCTGTTTGACGGTCGCGCCTTCCGCCTGCGCGGCGACCAGCGATAAGAGGACCGAGAGAATGGCGACGGGGAATGGTTTTTTCACTTTTCAATGCGTCCAGAGCGCCAGTCATAAGTAGTTATCAGCCAGCCGTCTTTGACCCACACTTGATTGGACTGAAGCTCGGCCAACAGCACGTGTTTGCCGTCGTCCAATCCTTGGAGAAACTTGGCGTCGACGTCACCCGAGCGCTTGTCCGCCGGGAAGACGCAGTAGATAGATTTTTCGTAATCGGGTCGTCCGATTTGTATCGTCAGGTAGGAGAGTTCTAGGAGGTTGTTGGCGGTGGTCCAAGAGAGCTTCAAAGGCTTCGTCGGATCGATCTTCAGCGGATCGACAGCTTCAACGAGTTGAGGCTTGTCGAAGTTGATGATGTCCGTCCCGGACTCCATTTCCATATTTAGGATGCGGCTTATAGGTCGGACGGGAACGCTAACATCCTGGTCGCCGAGTTTATAAGAAAGAGTCCACTTGTCGGCCCCTTCATTTAGGCCCGGGAAGCTCAGTTGCAAGCGCTCCGGATAGTCCGGGTGGACCGTGGCATTAGCCGCCGCGTAGTCACGCGACGCTAGACTCTTGATGGCGACATCGGGGGCGGCCTCCCGGAACGCCGCGTCTTTGTCCGGCAGCCCCTGCTGGCAACCGATCGCACGCGTCAATTTCGCTTTGATCGTCGGGATATCGGCCGGCTGGTCGAAGGTGTAGCGATGAACCTCGGCAGCTTGCAGAGGGATGTTGAAGCGCGCCACCATGAGGTCGCGAAAGAGACCGTCCGAGGCCCCGCCCGGGGATATAATGCTCGAGGCGCTCGGCGTTTCCTTGACCGTGACGACGTCGGCCTGGGCCTTCGTCGCGGACGCCTCCCAAGCGCTGATGATGACGAAATAAAGCGTATCGGTCCGCAGTCCTGGGAGCTGCTCGGTAAATGCGCTACGCGCCGCTCCCGCCGAACACGCGACGACCGTCGGCTGTTCCTTGGCGGGAAGGACGGTCGGTTCCTGGGAATAGAACGACATTTCACACAGCGTGTCTTTGCTCGTCTTGAATGCCACTCGAGCGACGTCACCATCGCCGACGCGGTCCATGAAGATCGAATCGCGAACGATCAGGCCCGAAGCGGCCCCCCCGGACTTTTTCGCGGACTTCTTCTTCGGCTTGAGGAAGCAGCCGGTCATCAAAGGCAACGTCAACGCGACGACGACGACGCGAAACAGCGGTGCTTGCCACTCGAGGCCTAAGCGCATGACGGTTTCCTGGGTGATTCGGAATCGAGGGGGTCGGGAATTTGTGAGTGAGCTTGTGTGTATAGATCTAATTTTATCGGATACTCACCAAGAGCGCAAAAAGCCAGAGGCAGGAAGCGCGAAATCCTGGTTTATTCGGGACTTTTTCCAGGTCTTTCTTGGTCTTGACCAAAACCCTTCCGGTCACTAGGATGAAACTCCGACCGGTACTATTTCCAAAGTACTTCGACCACTTCTCCAATTCCTGGATCAATCCCAGCCCTAGGGTCCAAAGATGAAGAGCCGTAATCGTACTAAATTCATTTTCGTGACCGGCGGCGTCGTGTCTTCGCTTGGCAAGGGGATCGTGGCCGCAAGTTGCGGGGCGCTTCTCGAGACCCGAGGACTGAAAGTCACTTTGATGAAGGCTGACCCTTACATCAACGTCGACCCCGGGACCATGAATCCGTTTCAACACGGCGAGGTCTTCGTCACCGACGACGGCGCCGAAACGGACTTAGACATCGGCCACTACGAGCGTTTTACGTCCGCCGTTTTGACGAGGCAGAACAGCTTCTCCGCCGGACAGATCTACGACGCCGTCCTGGGGAAGGAGCGGCGCGGCGATTATCTCGGAGGCACTGTCCAGGTGATTCCGCACATCACCGATCAGATTAAAGAAAACATGTACAAGACGGCCGCGAACGCCGACATCGCGATAGTCGAAATCGGAGGCACGGTCGGCGACATCGAGGGCTTGCCGTTTCTCGAGGCGATCCGGCAGATTCGCTACGACTTAGGCGAAGAAAACGTCCTTTACGTCCACTTGACCCTGGTGCCTTACATTCGCGCGGCGCGCGAACTGAAGACTAAACCGACGCAACACTCCGTCAAGGAACTCCGGCAAATCGGCATTCAACCAAACATCTTGGTCTGCCGCAGCGACCACCCGATCTCGGACGAGTTGAAGCGCAAGATCGCGCTGTTTTGCAACGTCAAACCGGATTGCGTCTTCGAGGCGCAAGACGTCGACAACATCTATCGCTTGCCGCTGATCTTGCACAACCAAGGCTTCGACCAGGTCGTCGTCGATCTCTTGAACATCTGGACCGGCGCCCCGAACCTCTCGCATTGGCGCAATATCGTCGAAGCGCTCGACAAACCCAAGGCCGCTTGTAAAATCGGCATCGTGGGCAAGTACGTCGACGTCTGGGATTCCTACAAGTCGATCACGGAAGCGATCGTTCACGCCGGCATCAAGAATCACGCGAAAGTGGAAGTGGCGTTGTTCGACGCCGCGGAAGTCAATGACGCCAACGTCTCGGAGCTCCTGGCAAGCTGCGACGGCGTCATAGTACCTGGAGGATTCGGCGAAAGGGGCGTCGAAGGCAAGATGGCTGCGATCCACTATCTTCGCCGCAACAACAAGCCGTTTCTCGGCATCTGCTTGGGCATGCAACTCGCAGCGATCGAATTCGCGCGCAACAAGCTCGGGCTAGCCAAGGCCAACAGCCAAGAGTTCGACGCCAACTCGAAGGACCTGATCATCCACATCATGGAAGAGCAGAAGTCCGTAACGAAGAAGGGTGGGACCATGCGCCTCGGCGCCTACCCTTGCACGTTAAAATCCGGCACCAAGGCCCGCGCGGCGTACGGTTCCGAGACGATCTCCGAACGCCACCGCCACAGATTCGAATTCAACAACGAGTACCGGGACGTATTCGCCGAACAGGGTATGCTTTTTAGCGGCGTTTCTCCGGACGGCAAACTCGTTGAAATGATGGAATTGGCGGATCATCCTTGGTTCGTGTCGTGCCAATTCCACCCAGAGTTGAAGAGCAAGCCCATCGCCCCTCACCCGCTGTTTCGCGACTTGATCGGCGCTTCGCTGGAGTTCCGGCGGAAGAATCGCGTATGACGAGCGGCTTTAGTGCACAGGACCTCGTTGATTGGGGCCAAGAAACGCTCAATGCCGAGTCGAAGGCTTTGGCGCAGGGTGCTCGCAAAGTCGGCGAGAGCTTCGCCGGCGGCATCCAAGCGATTTTGGCAAGCTCCGGCAAAGTCATCGTCACGGGATTAGGCAAGTCGGGTCACGTCGCGAGAAAAATCGCTTCGACGCTATCGTCGACCGGCACCTCCGCTTTCTATCTTCATCCCTCCGAAGCCTTGCACGGGGACTTCGGGATGGTCCAGAAGGTCGACTGCCTGATCGCCATTGCTTACGGCGGGGAAACGCATGAAGTCTTGGAGGTCTGCCGCTTCGGCCGGAGGATCGGCATCCCAGTCATAGGAATTACGGGCAACCTCAAATCGAGTCTCGCGCGCTTGTCGCAATTCATCATAGACGGTGGCGTCGAGAAGGAAGCCGATCCGCTGAATCTCGCTCCGACCAGTTCTTCGACGATGGCGGTAGCTCTAGGCGATGCGATCGCTGTTACGCTGATGCGGGCTAGGGGATTCAGCAAGGGCGACTTCGCCAGCCTCCATCCCGGCGGATCGCTCGGGCGAAAGCTGTCGCTGGTGAAGGATCACATGCACATTGGCGCCGATCTTCCGACCATCGACGAAGGCGCCGACTTCCATGCCGTACTGTCTGGCGTGACGGCGCACAACTTCGGCATCGTGGCAGTCGTCTCGAAAGACGGAGGCCTGATCGGCGCCGTTTCCGACGGAGACTTGCGTCGCGCGCTGCTTCGTCTAGGTGCCAAGGCGCTAAATTGCCGCGCCAAGGACCTCATGTCTGCTCACCCCAAGACGGTCATCGAATCATCCTTGGCCTTAGATGCTCTTACCCTCATGAATGACCGGCGGATTACCCAACTTTTCGTGACGCACGACGAAGCCAGTACCAAGCCGGTCGGCATCGTCCGGTTGCATGATCTTTTGGCCGCGAAAATCCTGTGACAATCCGGTAGACTAGAGCCAAAAGAGGAGCGGCTTTGGGGCGTAAACTGGTGAGTGCCGGATTTCTCGCGTGCTTGGCGCTCGCCCTGTACATCTTTTGGACTCGCGACACCAAATCGCTGCGAGACAGTTTGAGTAAGGGCACCGGCAAAGAGCCTCGGCTCGTGCTTGAAGACTTCTCCATGTATCGCTACCGCGACGAAACGTTAATTGGCAAATTGTCAGCGCGATTGGGCCATTTTTACGATCCCAATGTCGTGGAGCTAGACGGAGAAATTAGGGCCGAGAGGCTTACGTCCACGGGTGAACGGGAAACGCTCGGCGCCGAGTCGGCGACGGGCTATCTCAAAGCGTCAAACCTCATAAAGATGATGGACCAAAACACCGAACTCGAGCGCGCCGAGCTTAGTGGCTTCGTGGAGGTAGGACTCAAGGATCACCTACTAACCACGGACTATGCTGAATATCTAAATGGTGACAAACTGGTTCGGTCTCACCGCCCCGTACGCGTCGAAGGTCCCGGGCGGGTCTTCATGGGAGACGAGGGTTTCACTTACGGACTAGAGTCAGAAATCCTGGACATGCAGGGACCAGTGAAAGGCGTGGTGTCGATTGATCAACCGTAAGCGTTGCGCCGTTTTCGTCTCGTTGCTCTTCGGGCTGGGTAGCGCCACCTCGTCATTGGCTGACTTGCTCGACGACGACGACCCGAAGCCGCCGGCAGCGGAAACTTCCATCGATAGCGCGACTAAGCCTACGCAACCGAAAGACAAGCCGGGTCACACCGGGACGACAAAGGCACCGAAACCGACCGACGACGCGGTCAAATCCCCTTCACCGCACGCCAAGGGCCCGACTACCAGCGCCAACACGACGGTCATCCCGCCGAAGAATGGCAAACCCGTGAAGCCCGGGAAGGGCAAGAAGGAACGGGAGCCGGTCCACTTCGAAAGCAAAGGCCTAAAGGGTTTGCGCGAAAAGGGCATGGTCGAATTGGTGCAAGACGTCGTCGTGACGCAGTCAGAGCTGCGCATGGAGGCGGAACATGCTCAAGTATTCTTCGACGAGGCGAGCCACGAAGTCGTCAAGGTCGTTGCCGAAGGCAACGTCAAGATCAATGGCGTCGACGAAAATAGCGGCGAGAAATTCAAAGCATTTGGCAACCAGGCCGTGTTCTTGAACAAAGACCGGATCGTCGTCCTCGAAGGCAACGCGCGGCTATGGCGCGGCGATGACTCGGTGATCCGCAGCAAGAAGATCACGTACGAAATGGATACCGGTTGGATCAAGGCGGACCGGGTCGCCGGTGAGCTGGCGCCAGGGGACAAAGACAAGTGACGGAACAGCTAGAGCTTCGCGCCGTCCAACTCGAGAAGGCCTTCAAACAGCGCCAGGTCGTGAAGTCGGCGACATTTAGCGTAAAAATGGGAGAAGTCGTAGGCCTCCTCGGTCCAAATGGCGCCGGCAAAACGACCAGTTTTTACATGGTCGTAGGCCTTCTCTATCCGACCAAAGGCCAAGTTTTCATGGGCTCCGAGGACATAACTCACTTGCCTATGCACATTCGTGCTCGCAAGGGCATCAGCTATCTGCCACAGAACATGTCCATCTTTCGCAAGATGTCGGTCGAGGACAACCTCGTTTCGGTTATGGAGATTTGCCAGGTTCCTCGGGACGAACGGCCGGCGTTTCTCGACGAGCTGCTGGGCAAATTCCAAATCCGCCACATAGCGAAATCCATGGGAGCGTCGTTGTCTGGTGGCGAACGCCGCCGGGTGGAAATTGCTCGCGCCTTGATCATCAAACCGAAGTTCTTGCTTCTCGACGAGCCGTTCGCGGGCATCGACCCCATGACCGTGCAGGAAATCCAAGGCATCATCGGCAAACTTCGGAACGAAGGGCTCGGTGTCTTGATTACTGACCACAATGTTCGCGAAACTCTCGGTAGCTGCGACCGAGCCTATATTCTCTCTGGGGGCGAGATCATCGCTCAAGGGCTCCCGGAAGAGGTCTCCACGAGCCAGCTCGTGAAGGAGATCTATTTGGGTGAGAATTTTAAGCTGTAGAATTAATCTATATATTCAACGCCTTGCCAGGATTTTCATGATAATGGAAATGTTGGAATTTTTTTTGCATACGAGGGGTGGCAGACCTTATTATAAAAGAGATCAGTAACGACCAACCGCGACTCCAGGTGCCATGGGCTTCGAACTAAAACAGAGTCTAAAGCTAACCCAGCAACTCTTGATGACGCCGCAACTCCAGCAGGCGATCAAGTTGCTGCAGCTGTCGCGGATGGAGCTTGAGCAGTTCGTCGAAACTCAGCTAGCCGAGAATCCCTGCCTCGAAGAGGGCATCTCCGAGTCGCCGGAAGAAGTCGCCCAGGCCGAGCGGGAAAAAGAGCGCACCGAAGAGCAGGTCATCACCGAACAGATCAAGGAAGCGAGCTCTATCGTCGACTCGACCGGTGGCGACGACAAGGAAGGCGGCGAAGCCGACTGGGAGTCCGCCAGCCGCTACCAGGAGCAACAGCAAGGCACTTCGACGACCGCGTCGAGGAAAAACGCCAACGACGAAGAGCATCCAAACTACGAGAACATGGTCACGAAGGCCAACACCCTTCAGGAACACCTGATGGCTCAGGTTGGCGAGCTCGACTTCGACGACGTCGAGCAGCGCATTGCCACGATCGTCATCGGCAACATCGACGATCGCGGCTACATGATCATGCCGACCCAGGAAATTGCCGATAAAGAGAGCTTCACCCTAGAACAGGTCGAGGACGTCCTCGATGCGGTGCAGCGTCTGGATCCCCCAGGAATCGGCGCGCGCGACCTGAAAGAATGCCTCTACATCCAAGTGCGCAATGCCGGGTTGAAGAATGGCTTGGTCGAGCTGATCATCGCCAACCATCTTCCCGAGCTAGAGAACCGCAACTTCGTCGCCATCGCCAAGGCCATGAAGATCAGCCTCGAACAAGTCATCGAGAACGTGCAAATCATCGCCGAGCTCGAGCCGGTGCCGGGCCGGCAGTTCGGCACGAACGACACGCAATATATAACGCCAGACGTTTATGTCTTCAAACTTGGCGACGAATGGGTCGTCAACCTAAACGAAGACGGCCTGCCGCGCCTGCGCGTCAGCAACTTCTACTC
>JAYWBY010000600.1:0-3497 GCA_043781115.1 Pseudomonadota bacterium | reverse complement strand
CCGTCCGCGGGACCTATTACCTGACACGACACGGACGTGGAAATGGTGTTTAGGCCGATTTTCGAGGACATGGATTTGCCGACCAAGGACTTGTCGATCGACGACGTGAAGCCTCGCAGTTCGCCCAGTGACACGTTGGCGTCGACGTCCACGTACTGGCCTTTGTCGCAGCGGCCGGGAGCCAGGTCGACGACATAGACCAAGGAACGGCTGGGCCTTTGCGTGGGGGTGGGCGGCGTCCCGGCTTTCGCGGCACAGGCCATGATCCCACTACCGGTTGCCCCGTCTTTTGCCGCGGCCGAAGCGACGCAATCGTCCACTTGCTCCGCTCGTCGAACGTCTTCGCCAGGATCGCCAGGCAGGCGGCCGGAGGTAAAGAGATCCTTCATTTGACTCTGGCTGAGGCCAGATTCGATGTAGGGCGATTCCATGGTCAAGCGGACGCCTGTCGCCGTCTTTTGCGCTTTCCAGTTGGACCGCGCCGGTTGCCGCGCGACCCTGATTACCCGGTCCCGAATTCCACTGGAGCCGATCGAAGTCCACCAGGCGTTAGCAAAGGGCGACCACCCGCCAGCGGGCGGTGACTCGTTACATATCCTCCGAACGTAAAGCTCGGAGCAAAGACTGGCAAATCCCCCGATGCACCCGAAGTCGGGATTGACCATATCTTCAGTCTGCATGAGCGCCGACATTTCTCCGCGTTCAACGCTGTCGTGCAAGGATTGCTTCAAGAGCGCCTGTAGTTCGTGGCTGCGACTTAACTGCAATCCGGCCAGGACGAGTCCGATGACCCCAATTACGACCAGGGAAATCATGGCGGACGCTCCCGCGTCTCCGCGACCCAGGCTGAGACGACTTTTGAAATCAACCCTCATGGGGCCTCTTTGATAGGTTTTGCCTTAGGGGCCGGCTATAATTGGCTTATCGGTAGGGGGGTAGGGAAACTGAGGAGATCCGGGTAACGTTGAATATTCCTATGATAACGCCTCAATACCTTGCAGGGTCTCGTCAAGATTCGGCAGAATCCGCGCTGATTTCGATGGCGAGGATCGTCACATCGTCGTCAGCGGACGCGTCGCCCAGGTGGGCTTCGTAGGTCTTGACGAGCGACTTGACGAGGTTTTCTGCGCCAAGACCGGCGTTGGCTTTGAGGAAGTCAAACAAAACCTTTCGATGCCAGGCGTTGCCGTCCGAGTTCTTGTTGTCGGTCAAGCCATCGGTGTATAGGAAAATGCAGTCGCCAGAACGAACCGGCGCCGTCACCGTCGCGAATTCGACGGGCGTCCCCATTCCAATCATGTCTCCAACGCCGCCGATCCGCTTAACGTCGCCTGACGTCGAGACAATGAAGCCTCCCGGATGACCGCCGAAAGCAAAATGGACAAGTCGGCTTTCCAGGTCTATGTGTCCCGCGACCATGGTTAGCGTCGACAGCCGATCATGGGTCTTCGACAGAATCAGGTCGACCTGACTCAAGATTTTTTCCGGGATTGGGACCGCGCCTTGCGTGGCCCAATTGTCAAAGAGGCTCTCGACCGCGGCAAAGGTGCTACTCGTGACCAGGGCCGCCGCCACGCCATGGCCGGTTACGTCCGCAAGCACGAAGAAGTGATCGGTGTCGGTCGTCGACTTGAACCACCACCAGTCGCCCCCGCATTCGGCGGAGGGACGATAGAACGGCACCACGGAGAGCCGTTTTGGCGCGACGTTTCTGGGCAAAAATGCGCTTTGGACCAACCTCGCGGCTAGGAGTTCCGAGCTCATTCTTGCGCTTTCGATCTTTATGGCCTGGTAGCGCGCGACCAAGAGTCCGAAGCACGGCAGGTCCCATGCAAGGACCCAACTCGACCAAGGCGTCGAAATTCCGGCGGCGCAAAAAACACTAATCCCGCCCACCACCAACAGTACGTTGAACAGACCGGCGAAGGGCAGAATTCTTCCGTACGGTAGCACCGTGCTCGTCAAGGCTCCGAGCGCGGAAAACAGTGCGATGGCCAGCAGAGTGTCGTCGATATTTCGGAGCCACCTTCCCGTAAGGACGCTATCAAGCATCGAAACCATCAGGTAGCCACCCGGGAGTTCGCCGACCACGGTCGTGGTCCAGTCGGTACTTCCCGTGAACATCGCGGGTAGGATGACGACGTAGTCACCGGCGTTGACGTTCGTGGGGGGTACACCATTTACGGCTCCCGCCACTAATGGGAAAAAGGAAAAGGTCGACGACCCATAAAACTGGCGGGAATGCGTGTTAATGAGCAGTCGATTCGCCGAATCCGCGGGAACGCGCCGGCCATTGACGAATAGATCGCCCTCCTTGAAGGAGGCGCTGTCGGCAGCGGTAATCGCCCAGTGGAACACATCGGAACCGCCGGCTTTAAAATAGAGCGTCGCAAGGCCGCCCCCTTCATAGACTGTGTGACCGACCTTCGTTGCATCGACTATGGTTTGGTCGGCGCCGTAAAGATGGCGAGTCGCTGTCGTCGAACGTTGAAGTACCGTCGGGACGACGTTCTGGCTGGGAACCCTGAGTTCCTCTCTACCGGGAATCGCGTCCAAGGAAGCGAATGAGATGATCGAAACGGGAGTTTCAAGAGTCTTGAGTTTTGCGACGAACTCCCGCACTTCGTCCGGGGCATAGTGTCGATCGAATAATTTGTCGATCAGAATGGCGGCCGGTTTGCGACTGGCGATACTGGCTAAGAGGTTGCCCCAGTCCTTCAGCATGATGTCGGTGCCATGCAACCGCGCAACCGTCGCATCGTCAAAGGCAAATATTTTGATTCGTGGGTCGAGGGAAGACGGGAAAAGTAGCTCTCTGACCTTGAAATCCGTGCCTCTAGCTACCCACTCGCGCAGTAAAACTCCAGGCGGCGTCAAGCCGATACACCAGACGGCCAAGGCGGAGAGAACCACCCAACCGGCCAGCACTCGGCGCCGGACGAGCAAGCGATCGAATTGTTTTGCGGGCGAAATCAAAGCGGAACTCTACCTCCCAAGGGTCGTTCGGCGGGTATCGCTGACGCCTTGACCGACGCGAGCGAAAAGGCGTGAAAAATCATCAAAGGTTGAGCGGCTTTGAAATCATACTTAAGTCGGATTGGCTATTGGCCGATAAGAAAATGCAGTTGAATTCGGAGGCCCGGATGAGCAGTTACTCCGCGAAACGGACGCTTGGGTGGCACGCCTTGGTCGGCGTCTGCTTTGGACTCTCCGTAGCTTGCGCGGACGGCGCCGGTACTTCGGGCACTCCCGCGCGCGGTTCGCGACTCGGCGGCGAAGTTGCCAAGGTAGAGAAGAGCCCCGGCGACGACGACGACAACAACGGTAACAACGGTAACAGCGGCAAGACGCCGGGCAAGAAGCCGTCGTCGAAGAAGCCGGCCGACAAAAAACCGACAGCCCCGTCCCAAGACAAATTGACCTTGTCGAAGGGCGAGGACAACGCCGAGATCGAATACCCGACGTTCCGTTTCAACGGCGAGGGCCACTCGATCTGC
>JAYWBY010000599.1:0-3501 GCA_043781115.1 Pseudomonadota bacterium | reverse complement strand
TCGAAGGCGACCACGCTGGCATCAATGCTCGCCAGAGCCCCGACGCCGCCGCCGATCGGGATGCTGCGGTTGGTGGAGATGAACGACACCAAAATGTCGTCCGGCTTGACCCCGAGGCGGCTGTTTTGGACCGTGCCGACGTAGACGCCGTCGTTGACGCTCTTGTTGATCTTCATGTTGGCGACGAAGGAGTATTTGTAACCGACCATATCTCCGTCGCTGTCGGATACGGCTTCATCCCGGCGCAAAACCGTGTAGAGCGTTCCTGGAGAAAGACCGCTGGCGGCTTCCACCAAGGCGCGTTGGCTCGCCATCATGCTGACTTCGCCGCTCCGACCGCCGATGACGAACCCCGCCGGGTCCTTTTCGTTGGCGAAAATGAAACCCGGGACCTGCACCGAGATTTCCTGGCCGTCGAAGCGCTTACCGCCGCTCAGGAACATGTCGGAAAGGTTGTCGTCGATCTGGGCCGGCCCAATGACTTCGGTGACCCGCTCGTCGAAGACGCCGTTGCCGACGAAATTGACCTTCTCGGCGATGAGTTCTTGCTCGTCGAGGTCGCCCTTGTCGATGGGAATGACGTCGTCCTCGGTGACGACCTGCAAATAAGGCGGATTGTCGTCGTCGCCGGGATAAAACTTCAGCCGCATGTTGGGAAAGATGAAGTGAGGGTTTTTGATTTCCGGGTTGAGGGCCCAAAGTTTCGGCCAGTAGGCAGCTTCGTCCAAGAGCTGGTCGCAAATGTCGAAAAGCGTGTCGCCCGGCTCGATTTTATATTCTTCCGGAGCTTCGCCGTCGGCCATGAGCCGCATCGTCCCCGGCACGGGCGGCGCCCCAGCGAAGTTGTTCGGCGGCGGCAACGGCGGCGCTTTGATGGCGGGGACTTCCACCTTCGGGGCAACCGGCTCCAAGCCAGTGGCGGGAGTCGTCTTGGTGGCATTGGCGTCGGGAGTCTTGTTGGCGCCGTTTGAGATCTGGTTCAACAAACTCTGAGCATTGTCGGGTGGCGTGTTGACGGGCGTGACGGCGTTGATCGCGGGCGGGGTACCGTTGGTCGGCACGGGCGCGGCATTGTCGGGTTTGGCGTTGGCGGCCTTGGCGTTGCCCGGCGGCACCCCGTTCGGGCCGAAAGCGTTGTTGACGTTGCCGCCTTTGGCGTTCGCGTCCTTGCCCAAATTCACCGGCGCCGAGTTGTTGAAAACGCCGTTACCCTTCGGCGCGCCGTTGCCCGCGCCGCCGCCGTCTATGTCGAAGTTGGACGAGTCGTTGGTCGCGGGAAAGTCGTCGATGCCGCCTCCGTTGGCCGCTCCACCCGCCGAGCCGCTGCCGATTTCGTTGACGTTGTCGGTCGGCGTGGCGCTTTGCAGGCCTTCTTGCGAATCGAGGTCGCCATTCGCCGGAGACCCGCCGCCGAAGTCGGCGCCCTGGCCGAACGCCGTTCCCGCGCCGGAGACCAGCACGAGGAAAAGCGAGAATTTTAGGCGACAGGCGGCGGACATGCGCTCAACTCACAATTTCTTGTCGAGGTTCTCGAGTTCCATCTTCGCCATTTCGGCGGCGTCTTCGTAAGGATGCTCTTGGATAATTTCGCGAAAGCGGTTCAGCGCGGTCTCTTGCAAGCCAAGTTGCCATTCGACGCGTGCCAGTTCGAGTTTGGCGCGCGGAGCCCACGGGCTGGACGGGTGATCCTTGAGGAACTCAACCAGGCTTTGACGGGCAGTGTTGTATTCCTTGAGGTTGGCCCAGCTTTTGGAGATCCAGTACTGGTGCATGCCGCCTTCGATCTTGTCTCCGAAGAGCTTGCCGATTTCCGAATACTCGACGATGGCGCGGCCGTAGCGACCCGACCGGTACTGATCGTGAGCGCTGGCCAGCATTGTCTGGTACTTTTCCGCGTCTTCCTTGCTCAAGGCCGGGAGCTCGCTCTTTTTGGCGTCAGCCGGGGGGGCTTTGCCGTCGGGCGGCAACATGTCCTTTGCTTCGACCTTCGCTTCCGCCTTGCCTTCAACCTTCGGTTCGAGCTTCGGCGGCGCTTTGACGACTTTCGGCGATTTCAGCTCTTCGGGAACGAGGCCCAGGGTAATGCCTTTTTCCAAGACCCGGATGCGCTCCTTCTGACGAAACTGCTCTTCCTCGAGTTCGTCGACACGCGCCCAGAGTTTTGCGACCTTGAGCTGTTGCTCGTCCTGCAGCGTCGACTTCGTAGCAACCGCCCCCCCGGGCGTCGTCGGCTCGCCGGCCGCCACGGCCGCGTCGGCTTTCACCGGTTCGTCGTCTTTCCAAAACATCATCTTCGCGCAACCCGAAAGGGTCGTCGCCAGCACGGCAAGGATCAAAGTCTTTTGCGCGACCACGGGGTCCTCCGGACGTGTTTTGGGCTGTCTAGATCGCACCAGCTTGGGAAAGCTGCTGGATGAATTGGCGGACGCTGAGGCGCACTTGGTCGGACTGGCTGATGAACTCGAGGCCGAAGCGGTAGGACCGCATGAATGATTGCTCGTCTTCCTTGCCCTTGACGTGCTCTTTGATGCGCTTGAACCAACGCACCTCGACGCCGACCTCCAATGGCTCCTGCATCGGCAGCACCAGCTTGGCGCGGTCGTCAATCAATCCGCGCCGGA
Source organism: Pseudomonadota bacterium (assembly GCA_043781115.1). Lineage (GTDB taxonomy): Bacteria > Bdellovibrionota_B > Oligoflexia > Oligoflexales > CAIYRB01 > CAIYRB01. Next base: position 880 of record JAYWBY010000599.1, on the reverse strand, counting down.
GCACGGTATTGACAGCTGGGAAGCGCGTTACGGCGCAAAGGCCGCCGAAACTCAAGTCGGCGATGGCGATGAAGCTTGCCACGTCTCGGTAGTGGGGGTAGAAGGGCGGCGCGGTGACGTCGTCGGCCTGGGGCTTCCAAATGCTCAAGTCCAGGAACGCCGTCAGGTCCTCCGTGCACGCATAGCGCGCGTTCTTTCGCCGCTCGATGCTGACCAGCGACGACGGCATCGCCACCATGATCGCATTTTGTTCGCGTATAAGAATCGTCGACACGAAGACGACCTTCGTCGACATCATGACGAACTCGACTTGCACCTTTTCGACGTTGCCGAGGTGGCTGACGCCTTTGTCTGAAATGTTGCTGATGCGCATGACTGGCGTCATCGAATCCATCACGAAGTTCGAGGCTCGACCTTTGACGGCGACGGAACTCGAACCCGCGGAGCGCACCATTACCTGTAGGCTCGCCTGGCAGATCCTACGCAAGATCCGCGTCACCCGCTGGGGGTTCGAGATTTTTAGGCGATTTTCGTTCATGGACTTCCGCTTACCGTCCGGCGGGAGTGCCGGGAGGCTGGACGAGTCAAGGGTGGGGCTTTGTCTATCTTATCATGCCGCCAAAGAGCATAGTAGCGGCGCCCGCCGCCTTCACGCCGCGTCGCCCAAGCCTTCTGGGTTTGGACTTTCCATGGTTGACGTGCCAATTTATCAAAAATATCATCCTCGTTTCGCGTTCATGGGAGTGATTTGAGCGTGTGCCGCCTGGCTCTACCGATCATGGCGATTTGCTGGCTGGCGCTGGCCTCGTCGGCCAGCGCCCAAGTGCGAAGCCTCGCCCCGGCAGCCGCGCCGCCCGCCGACACCAACCCGTTCCGAAAA
>JAYWBY010000598.1:0-23787 GCA_043781115.1 Pseudomonadota bacterium | reverse complement strand
CCCAAGAGGGCGCCTCGGTGCCCAAAGGCGCCGTGACGAACTGGCAGGCGTTCTTCAAAGCGCCACCCTCCCAAAAAGAGAAGAGCCTCCTCGAGAAGAAGCTCGACAAGTGGGCCGAAACGTCGACGCCGGAGCAGCTCGTCGAGAAGGGGCGCGCCGAGATCGCCGTCGGCCGCATCGGCGCCGCGGAAACGAGCTTTCGAAAAGCTCTTCGCCTGAATCCCGACCAACTGGAGGCCCAGCTCGAACTCGGCAGCCTCTATCTGAGGAAAAACGACACTGCCAACGCCTTCGACCTGCTGCAGCAAGCCAAAGAGGGCATCGACACCTCCGACAAGGTCAGCCAAACCTTCATCTTCCGCTATCGGTACATCCTAGCGCTCGCGTACATCGCCCGCGGCGACCGCGACAAAGGCCACAAAGTCTTGAGCGACCTCATCGGCGTCGAGAAAACCTTCGCGCCCGCCTATATTTCCCTGGCATCCTCCTACCTCGCCGTCGGCAAGGACTCGGTGGCCGAGTTCGTCATCCGGCGCGGCCTCGACCGCATCAAGGACAGCGCCCCGCTCATGAACCTGATGGGTGTCATTTCGCAGAAGGCTCGCCAATACGAGCCGGCGCGGAACTGGTACGACAAAGCGCTCGCCGCGTCGCCAAATTACGCCCCTGCGCTCGTCAATCGGGCCACCCTTAGCACGTTGACCCTCGAGTACGGCGCGGCGGAAGAGGACCTCTTGCAAGCGTTGACCTACGATCCGCGGAGCGTCGACGCCTTGGTCGCCCTCGGCATCGTGCAGCGTCGTCAGGGCAACTTCAACGGCGCACGGTCATCCTTCAGCAAGGCCGTCGACGTCGATCCAGACAGCGCCTACGCTCGCTTCAACCTCGGCGTCCTTCTGGCCGACGATTTGAAGAAGCCGAACGAAGCGGTGCGCCTCTTCCACGAGGTGCTGCAAACGGTCAGGCCGGGGTCCGAGCTCCGCGAGGTGACCCGCAACTACATCAACGATTTGAAGCCCAACGGCGAACCTTACTAGCTGAATACTTTGCATAAATGTCAATTCGGCGACGAATTCTCTAAAGTCCGCCCCGGCCCGGCCGACAAGCCGCGGGACGGATGAGGAGATCATTTTATGAGTACCAGTATTCCCCCGAACAACGCTGCCGGCGGCGCCAATAACCAAAAGCGCAACTACGACCGTACGAGTTACATCCTCGTGGTCGACGACGACAACACGTTGCTCAAATTCTTCAAAATCCATCTGAACAAATTCTTTTCGCGCGTCATCGTCGTCAAGAACGCCAAGGAAGCGATCGACACGCTCCGCGAGAAGGAGATCGACCTCGTCCTTTCCGACATTCGCATGCCGCGCATGGACGGTCTGCAGCTGATGAAACGGGTGCGCAAGCACGACCCGTCGATCCCGGTGATGATGATCAGCGGCGCACTCCTCTCTGACGAAGACGCCAAAGCCGCCGAAGACGACGCCGACGGCTACCTCCGCAAACCCTTCTCCGTAGACGACCTCCATGCCTTCATCGAACACGGCATGCAGCTTCGCGATAAGTACAAGAAGCTGGCTGGCTTCCTCGCCGATAAGCATGTCATTCGCGACATCTTGCGCGGCAAGGTCAAAGTCGAGAAGGCCGTCACCGACAAAGCCAACGTCGCCGAGGCCATCGCGATCCTCGACGACTTGAAGAACACCCCGGCACCGGCCGCTAAAACGGCTTAAGCATCTTCTGGTCAATGCCTTGAACGTAGTCGCGCAGGCCGCGTAGGCCGTCGACCGTCATCGTTCCGTACCACGAGAAGAGTTGCCCGTCGGCCTTCAGCACCTCCGGCACGCCCGGCCATTCCTCGCCGAGGCGCTGCTGGTCACGGAGCCGGAAGGGATAGGGCTCGGTGCTCAGCAAAATCAAGTCGGCGCCGAGCGACTTCGCTGACTCGACTTCCAGGGTCGGGTAGCGCTCCGTCTTTGGCGCTACGTTGACGAAGCCCAAGAGGTCGAACATGGCGCTGATATAGGTATCTGGGGCCGCGACCATGTAGGGCTCGCGCCAGATGTAATAGAGATAATTTCGGAGCACTAGCCGGCCGGATTTCAGGCCCTTCTCGACCCGCTCGCCGAGCACCTCGAGCTCGCGGTCGACGTCGGAAGCAAAGGTCGTCCCCTGGGCGGGCACGCCGAGCCACCTGCCGGCGTCGCGTAAAAGCTTCGGGACTTCGAGCGGGGTCTTCGGAAAACTGACGAAGGTTGGCGCCAGGCGCCGGCACTCTTCGATGTGCTCGGGCTTGTTCTCCTCTTCGTTTACGAGAATGTGCGTCGGTTTCAGCGCTTTGATCATGGCCAAGTCAGGATTCTTGGTGCCGCCGACGATTTTGGCGCGCTTCGACAAGCCGTGCGGCTTGACGCAGAAGTTCGTGCAGCCGACCAACGATTCCCGGAGGCCAAAGTCGGCCACCATGTGAGATAAGCTAGGTACCAAACTGACGATGCGCATTGCCGGTCTTTCAAGTGGAGCCTCGAAGTTACCATGAAGTTAAAGCTGTTGCGTCGACTTACTCTCAGTCAAAGTTCGGCGCCAGGCCGCCCGCTATTCCTGGCCGCCGCCAGTGGGCTCGTCCAAATCGGTGGTTGGCTCTACGTGGTCGCTGACGACGAGCTCCACCTCGGGGTGTTCCCGGCCTCTGGTCCTTCGCCCGGCCAGCTGCTCCGCCTCTTTCCCGGGAGGCTTCCGGAGAAGACCAAGGCCCGCAAGCGCAAAAAGCCTGACTTGGAAGCGCTCGTCATCCTCCCGTCGGCCGGCGACGGTACGATCCTCGCCGTGCCGTCGGGGTCGAAGAAGAAGCGCTACCGGGGCGCCGTCGTCCGCCTGGTCGGAGCCGGTGCACTGGTGGAAGAGGTGAGCTTTCGCGGCCTCTATCGCCATCTCGAGACAAAACTCCCCGGGACGTTGAACATCGAGGGGGCCGTCGTCCGCGCCGAGGAGTTGCTGCTCTTTCAGCGAGGCAATTCTAAAGGCGGCAAGAACGCCATCATTACTCTTAAACTCGAGCAAGTGCTGAGCGACCTGCGGCGGCACGGCGAGATTCGCGCCGAAGCTCTGACGTCGATCAAGAGTTACGACCTTGGTGCAATAGGTGGCGTGCGGCTGACGTTCACCGACGCCGCGGCGTTGCCCGACGGGCGGCTCCTATTCACGGCGGCCGCCGAGGCAACGGACGACGCCGTCGAGGACGGAGAGGTCTTAGGCTCGATCGTCGGCATCATCGACCGAAAGGGCAAACTCGGGAAGAAGCATCGCCTCGATCCCACCATCAAGGCCGAAGGCGTTTCGGTGAGGGTCGAGCGCGGTGGCGTGACCGTATTCTTGGTCACCGACGCCGACGACTCGACAGTGCCGGCGGCACTCTATAAGGGCCGGATTCCGCTGAAATAGCGGCTTTAGGCGCGTTTCAGCATTTTGCCCGCGAGGCCGGCGGAGTGGCTCGCCAAAGCCACGAGGGCGCAGCTCAACATCGCGCCGATGACGAGTCCCGTCGGGTCGATCCCTTCGACCGGACCGAGGCGCGCGCGCACGAGCATCGCGCCGCCCATGGCGAACGTCCCGAGCATCAGGCCGATCGTCTGTAGGAGCTTCACTTTCGACGGGAAGATGGAATGCCCCATCGTCAGGCCGAAGGCGATGTGGACTAGGGCGAAAAGGTTGGTGTGCCCGTGGGCGCTTTTGTTCAAGGTCAGGAGCCACGAGTCGAGCAGCGCCTTGTCCTTCAGGTAGCCGGTGGTGATGTCGTCCGCGAGGAAAGCGCCCGCGGCCGCGGCGAGGAAAAGCACGAAGAAGCCGAACGTAAGATTGAAGAGTGCTAAACGCGGCATGGACGTCCCATCATTAATCTTGAACCCTAAATCCCAATTCGGCGAAGCCTCGGCGATACGCGTCCTTTTTGAAGTCGACGATGCGCCGCATCGCCTCCGTTGTGGTAACCCATTCCACGGCGGCGAATTCCTTGTCGGAAGCTTTGGTCAGGTCGGGTTTGGCGCCATGCTTGAAACGCAGGTGAAACCAAATTTGGGCTTGGCCCTTGAACTTCTTCGTGAGGGGGCCGGTGCCGCCGACAGGGAAATGGTAGTTCACGGCCTCGGTCGAACGTTTGACGATCTCGACGTCGGCGGGCGAGCACCCAAGCTCCTCCTGCATTTCTCGCAGCACGGCGGCTTCGGGCTCTTCTCCCGCCTCGATGCCGCCCTGGGGGAACTGCCAGGCTCCCGGAGGAGTGACGCGTTCGGCGACCAGCACCAGACCTTGGTCGTTGGTGAAAACCGCAAGCACGCAAGGTCTGAAATCAGAATCCAACTAGATACCCCGGTAGCCTGCAAAAAGGCGTTTTACCGTGGTATAATACCCCAAGGCGCAAGCCTCTAACCAGTCCATACCCTATCCCCCGTCAACATTTTGACACTCGAAACGAAGGTGAACCGATGCTTCTTCAAGCACAGCGGCACACGCGAGTTTTGGCCCTACCCCTGGCGTTCGTCGGTGCCGTCGCGCTCACGGCAAAAACGGCGGACGCCGCGGTTTATCTTTCCGGCTCGGTGTCGGCCGCTTCGTCGAACGCCGGCCTGATGAAATACGACTCGGAAGGTGCGAGCGCCTCCGTGGCGATGGACCTCGGACGCTTCATGCGCGTCGGCTTCACCCACCGTCAGCAGTTCCAAGAAAGCCAAGGATTCGTCGGCAAAGCTGAGAAACAGTGCGACGACATCGACAACTTGAGCGCCGACGAGTGCGCTTCGTATCACAGCCGTACGCATATCATCTCGAACTCGATCGACCTCACCGTGATCCTTTACGATGGCGACGTCTTCGTGCCTTTCATCATGGCCGGTGGCGTCATCAAGACCTACTCCTCGCTCGTCCAGAAAGAAGGCGAGTCCGACGCCGTTTCCGAACCGGCGACCGTCGGTCCGGTGCCGAACATCGGCGGCGGTTTGGGTCTGAAACTCAACAAGGACTTCACCCTGAAGCTGACCTATACGGCCTCGCCCGGCCTCGTGGTTTTGCTTGACGGGTCGAAACGCCGTGTTTGGGACAAAGACACCAGCATTGGACTGAGTTATCAGCTGTAGTTTGTCAAAACGCCAAGTCAGGAACTAAGCTTCCAAAGGCGGCGACCGATAAAACCAGGGAACCCTTGAAGTCTTCGGGAGCTCCCTGGCTTGTCCACGCAGATGAAAATCTGGATAGCGCTTGCCATCACCGTCGTCGCCGTCCTGGCGTCCATCTGGCAAATCGCCAACATCCGCGGCATGAAAGCGCGCGGTCGGCGCCGCGCTAACGTCGCGCCCGACAAGGCCCAACGCAAAGGTGACACCCGCGTCTTCAAAGGCGCGGAGAAGAAGCTTTATCAGGAGTCGCAGCGCTACCTTGAAGAAGGCAAGATCGCCGCCGGCGCCCGCATTCTCGAGCAGCTCAACATGCCGCGAGAAGCCATCCAGGCTTTGGAAGACGCCGGCCTGATCCACGAAGCAGCGAAGATCCTGATGCGCATGCAGCGCCACAACCGCGCCGGCGTCGTCTACGCTCGCCACGGCATGTGGGAAAACGCCGCCGCGTCGTTCAAACAAGCGAACATGCCGCTGGAGGTCGCCAAATGTTCACGGGAGGCCGGCAATTTCGCCGTCGCCGCCGAGTATTTCGAGAAGGTCGGGCGTTATGAAGATGCTGGGGACTGCTTGGAGCAAGTCGGCGACTTCCACCGCGCGGCGCGCCTTTTCTCGACCGCCGGCCAACGCCAACGCGCCATGTTCCTCTATAACAAATTGGCCGCGGCCGCGCAAAACCTCGCAGTCATCGAATTCCGCGACGAAGAAGTCGACCAGATCGTCGACTATCTAGGCGACGGCCACACCGAAGCCGGACTCGCCGACGTCGCCGTGACGCGCAATAAACTCAACGACGTCATATTGAATCTCGTGTCCAAGGGTTTGGTGAAGCAGGCTTCAGAAATTTACCTGCGCGCCACGACCGACATCGGCCCGATGCTCATGGCCGAGGTTAACTATCAGAATCGTAGCGCGTCGAGCTTGGCCGAAGTGTTTCAGAACGTTTCGAGCTTTCACTACGCCGGCATGGTTTTCGAGCGCATGAGTGCCTTCGACAAGGCCGGCGAGGCATTTGAGAAAGCCGAAGATTTCGAGCGTGCTGCTTATTGCTTCGAACGCTCGGGCCAAGAACCAAAGGCGCGGATGCTCAAAGAGAAGTCGAAGCTGATGCCTTACAAAGGCAAGGCTGGTAGCTCCAATTTCGCCCTTTCCGACGTGGCCTCTCAGGCCAACGCCTTCGGCTCGGTCACCGATGGAGAATCCACGGCGGTCTTGGAGGTCGGACGTTCGGGCCGGCAAACGGCCGGCCCATCCCTGCCGCCCCGGAAGCTATCCATGCCTCCCCCTCCCGTCGCGCGGGCGCAGGGTAGCTTCAGCATGGCATTTGACGAAGAGGCGCCCGACGATCCAACGTCGCGCATCGTCGCGCCAGTCGCCGGCGAAGAGACGTCCTGGAAACCGATCTCCGAAACGCAAGCCTCCCGCCCGCCTCTCCCGGTTTCGGGTCACGACGGCGGCTTCGACGGCGAAGGCGACCAAGCCCCGACGTTACCGCCACCCAGTCCGCGTTTGGCCGCTGCGCCCGGGACCTTGGACGATGGTAGGGCGGCGTTTCACAAAGCGAAGTTCTTCGCCGACCTCGACTTCGATCAGAAGAACCGCATCTGGAACATCGGCCTGACGTTGAACTTCGAAGCCGACCAAACCGTGTTGACCTACAACGACGAGCCGAAGGGCGTTTACGTCATCATCCAAGGCTCCGTGAGCTGCTACAAACAGGTGAGTAACAAAGAGGCCTACGTCGACCAAATGGGCGAGGGAGAGAGCTTCGGCGAGCTTTGGCTCTTGGCGGACCAGCCGACCGCCGTGCGTTTCGTGGCCACGAAAGCCACGAAGATTCGGGTCGTGGGCCGGGACTCGTTCAACGAGCTGCTGGACAAGGACGGTACGATCGCCCGCAAACTGTACAAAAGATTTACAATGCGGCTTCTGAAGCGTCTGCTAAAGCCCCAGAATCCCACGAAAAATCAGGCTGCCTCTTAGCCAAACCGCTGGCACGGTCTCTGCAAACAGGATTCACGAGAAGTTGAACTACCGACTCTCGTCGTTCCCCCTGTCGTTGCTGCGGAGATTCCAAGATGAACCTGATCTGCTTCCGTCATCCCGATTACAAAGGCGCCAGCTCTCCGGTTCTATCCTGCAAGACCTGCTGCGGCCTCTTTTTAGCTGAATTAAAGCGTCGCAACGTCGCGGGCAACCCGATGGACACGACGAAGTGGCTCGCCGAGAAGACCAAGATGGCCGAAGACGCCATCAAAGAAGCGAATCGCCAAGAAGCGGCCGCCAAGAAATCGCAAGTTCGTTTCGGATTCAACCCGACGACGATCTAAGTCTGATTCGACCGGTTCTCTTTCGATACCAATGACTACGCCCCGAAGCCGGAATTCCGCGCTTCGGGGCGATTCTAATTCTAACTACGCCGGTCTGGCGCGGCTCGCTAAGTCAAAAAGGCAAGACAAAACTAGACCATGGCGCATTGCGTTACGTAACAAAACGCAACCGATTCGCGCGTCGAAATTCGGCGTCACTAAGCTCAGTTGTTGCCATTATAGCGTATTTACAGCGCTTTGAGCGTCTGGCACAAGCATTGCTCTAGGGCCTGTGGGGGTTGCTTATGCGCACTGCCATTTCGACGGACAAAAGAGAATCGGCGTTGAACGTGACGAAGACCGTCGCCAAATTGGTAACGGTCGTCGTGCTCCTATTCGCTACTGCTCTCGTAATCTATTTGGCCTCTTGAGCGCCTTGCTGCTGGCAAACTCCGTGGTCGGAAGTTCCGACCGAACGCAGAATCTTCGCCGCTTCGGGCTCTTGGCGCGCCCCGGCCAACTCGGCCGCGATCGCCTGGATCATTTGATCTTTAAGCAATTCGACGTGATAGCAGGGGACGCGCGGTTCCTCATGGCTGCCGCCCACCCCTGAGTCGTCGGTCAGGAAGATATATTGCCCGTCGGTAAGCAGCGCGGCTTGGCGCATGACCTGCTCGGCCTCGGGGCCGACGCCGCTGGCGCCGACGGGGTAGATGGCGACGCCGCTTTTCCGCAGGGTTTGGACCTCCGCCAGGGCCGCGGAGCGGCGTTCTGCGTGCGGCGGCGCGTCGGCAATCAGGAACATCATGCGAGCGGCGCCGGCGCCTCGCCAAGCCAACTTTTGATTCGCCTCTGCTAGCGCCACGTCCATGGCTTCGGGATAGTCTCCGCCCCCGCCCGCCGATTGCTGGCCGAGGAACGTCTTGAAAGTCGCGAGGTCGTCGGTGAACTGAATGCCGCGGGTGACGTATTCGTCGCCTTGATTTTGGTCGCGGTAGACGATCAGGGAAACGCGGACGTCGACGTTCGGGAACGTCGTCTTGACGTTGCCGACGATCGAGTCGAGCTCGGCGTTGATGTAGGCCAGTTCGTCGCCCATGCTTCCGGTCGCGTCGACGACGAGCGACAGGTCGAGGGCGTTAATCGCGGTCGCCGCGCTCGGAAGTGCGACGTCCCACGTCGACGCGGAGCGGTCGAAGGTGGCGACGATCGGCGCCTCCGTGCCGCTGGTGACCGTGACTTTAAAGTGCTCGGTGGCGCCTGCGCCGTCGGTGCCAGTGACGACGAGTGCCTCGCCCTTCGTGCCCGTCTTGGTCGTCAAAACCGCCGTTTCCGTGGCATCTGCCGCCGTCGAAGCGATGTCGACCTTGGCGTTGCCGACCGGCTTGCCGTCCTTGTCTTTGACGCGGACGGTGAAGGCCGAGCCGGCGTCGGCGAAGAGTTTGAGGAACGAGTCGAAGTTCAGAGCGTCGTCGAAGGCGCCAGCGGTCAAAATGCCCGCGCTTGGTTGGCCTTGGCCGCCGCCGGTCGAACCGCCGGTGGACATGTCGCCAGACGCGGCATCGGCGGTGACGGTCGGGCTAGCCGACGGCGCTTCGGCGGCTGATTTGGAAGTCGGCATTGCGCCGCCGCTCGAGTCTCCGGCCTTGTCCGCCGCCTCGGCCAAGGGGGTTTCACAATGATCGCTGCTGCCCGGAGTAGTCGACGAGCCGCCCCCGCTCTTACCGGAATCGACGCCCCCAGCCGTAGTCCCCGAGTCGCCGGTATTCCAAACGCCCGTGGGCTTCGGCTCGTCGGCGAGGAGCAAGCCCGGCACCAGGCCGTGGCTGTCGGACCTGTGGACGCAGTTCTTGTTTTCGCTCGAGTCCTTCCCGCAGCCATTGGTCAACAAACCGGTCAGAAGCACCAATCCCAAGCGACGCATAAACCCTCCTTAAGGTCGAAGCTCAAATGCTTCAATAGATCCTTCGGAGAGTCAGACGTCGCAACGGACCGAAATGCCTCAGTTTCCGTATACGGGTGTATTCAGATCATTTCGATGATGACGGCGCTGGCTTCGCCGCCGCCGATGCAAAGGGTCGCCAGGCCTCGCTTTTTACCGGTGGCGGCCAGGCCGTTCACCAAGGTCGCGAGCAGACGGGCGCCGCTGGCGCCGATGGGGTGACCGAGGGCCACGGCGCCACCATTCGGGTTGACCTTGGAGGCGTCGAGATTCAACTCTTTGATCGCTGCCATGGTGACGACGGCGAAGGCTTCGTTGATTTCGAAGAGGTCGATGTCGTTGGTCTTGAGGTTCGCCTTCTTCAAGACTTTGCGGATGCACTCGATCGGCGCCGTGGTGAACCAGGCGGGATCTTGGGCGTGCGACGCTTGGGCGACGATGCGGGCGATCGGCTTCAGGCCTTTTTCCTTCGCCGTCTTGGCGTTCGTCAGCACGGTTAGCGCGGCGCCGTCGTTGATCGACGAGGCGTGGCCCGCGGTCACCGTGCCGTCCGTCTCGAACGCCGGGCGCAAGGTCGCGAGCTTGGCAAGGTCGACGGAGAACGGCTCTTCGTCCTTCTCGACCAAAACCGAGCCCTTCTTCGAGACGATCTCGACAGGCACGATCTCCTTAGCGAAGTGGCCCGATTCGCTGGCCTTGCGAGCGCGCTCGTAACTTTCCGTGGCGAACTTGTCTTGGGCTTCGCGGGTGAATTGGAATTCCTTGGCGCACATGTCGCCGAAATTACCCATGGCGCGGTTGCCGTAGGGATCCCACAGGCCGTCGAACTGCATGTGGTCCTTCAATTCGACGGAGCCGAACTTGAAGCCTTGGCGGCTATTGGGCAAAAGATGCGGAGCGAGCGTCATGTTCTCCATGCCGCCGGCAAGCACGATCTGGGCGTCGCCGAGGCGAATCGCTTGGTCGGCGAGCATGACGGATTTCAGACCAGAGCCGCAAACGCGGTTGATCGTCATCGCGCAAACGGATTTAGGCAGACCGCCAGCGAGCGCCGCTTGGCGCGCGGGAGCTTGACCGATGCCCGCGGGCAAAACGCAACCCATGATCATTTCGTCGACGTCGTCACCCTTCAAGCCAGTCGACTTCAGTGCGTCTTTGACGAGCGGTGCGGCGAGTTGTGGCGCGGGGACCGTGGCGAAAGCGCCGCTCAACTTACCGATGGCGGTACGTTTGGCGTAGACGATGAGGGTCGACTCGGTCATGACGGGGTCTCCAATGGAAATGCAGGCGTTAATCTACTAATTTCGCGGAATAAAGCAAATCCAGTGGCACGGGGCAGGGTTTGGGCATATAAACTGGATCTAGCCAAAGTCTTTGCCCGCCTGCCGGGCGCCGGATCCACAAGAGGAAACCTTCCGCATGCGTTCAACTGGGTCTCCAGCTCGCCAGAAGTGTACCTTGCAGCTTTCCGACGGCAATCATTTCGAGGGCGAACTGATCGGCGCCCCCGTGCGAGCGGCCGGCGAATTAGTCTTTACGACAGGGATGGTTGGCTACAGCGAAGCGATGACGGACCCGTCCTACTTCGGACAGATTCTAGTGTTCACTTACCCTCTGATCGGCAACTACGGCATCCCGGCGTTGCCGAAGGCCCTGGAGCTTCCGATTCCTCGCGGCTTCGAGAGCGACAGGGTCAATACGGCCGCGGTGATCGTTACCATTGATAGCGAAGAGGCCTTCCACTGGAACAGCCTTCAGACGCTCGACCAATGGTTGAAAGCGCAGAACGTGCCGGGCATCGTCGGACTCGACACGCGGCATCTCGTGCACATGGTGCGCCAGACGAGGAACCTCCTCGGCCAGGTTTTGCCGGAGAAACCGGAGGGCGTGCGCAACTACGGGCCGACGCTCACCGACGTCGCGTCGAAGGGCTACTTCGATCCGGGCCAGTACGAAATCGTCGCGGCTGTCTCGACGAAAGAGCGCCGCGTCCTCGGCGCTGGTTCGACGCGCATCGCTCTCGTCGATTGCGGCGTCAAATGGAACATCATCCGCCAACTTCTCGAGCGGGACTGCTCGGTCGAGTTGATTCCCTGGAACGACGACTTGAGCACCGTCGAATGCGACGGCTGGCTCCTCAGCAACGGCCCCGGCGATCCGACCCGAACGGGCAACCTCCGCGAGCAAGTCGCAGGCCTCCTTAGGGGCGAGAAGCCAATCCTCGGCATTTGCCTCGGCCACCAAATCCTGTCGCTCGCCGCTGGAGCGAAGACGACGCGCATGGAATACGGCCACCGCAGCCACAATCAGCCGGTATACCAAGTCGGCACGCGCAAGGGTTATATTACCAGCCAGAATCACGGCTACGTCGTCGACGAAGCGACCTTACCCGCGGGTTGGGAGTCTTGGTTTCGCAACGCCAACGATCAAACAAATGAGGGCATTCGCCACAAGACGAAACCCTTCCGCAGCGTCCAGTTCCACCCGGAGGCAGCGGGCGGTCCGCGTGACACGGGTTGGATCCTCGAACAGTTCGTGACCGAGGTGAGGTCGTAATGCCAAAACGCCCCGAACTCTTAGCTCTCGGACGCATGCCCAAGGTCTTGTTGCTCGGCTCCGGCGGGCTGTCTATCGGCCAGGCTGGCGAGTTCGACTATTCTGGCACGCAGGCGGTGAAGGCGCTGATCGAAGAGGGCTGCGACGTCATCGTCGTCAACCCGAACATTGCGACGGTCCAGACCAACCCGCAACAAAACGTCAAAATCTACCTCTACCCGGTCGAACCCGAGTGGGTGGAAAAGATCATCGAGAAGGAACGCCCGGACGCCATCGTCGCCGGGTTTGGCGGCCAGACCGGCCTAAATTGCTTGATGGCGCTCGACGACCGCGGCACGCTGAAAAAATACAACGTCCTAAACCTCGGTACGCCCGTCGCGACGCTGCGTTTGACGGAAGACCGCGACCTTTTCGCCCAGAAAATGCGTGAAATCGGCATGCCCGTGCCCGCCAGCCACGCCGTCACGACTTTCGCCGCCGCCGAAAAGGCCGCGGCGCAAATCGGCTACCCAGTGATCGTCCGGGCAGCCTATGCGCTGGGCGGCCTCGGCTCGGGGTTCGCGAACAATGCCCAAGAATTGAAGGCGCTGGTCATTCCCGCGTTGGCGTCCTCTCCCCAAGTCCTGGTCGAGAAATCGCTGAAGGGCTGGAAAGAGGTCGAATACGAAGTGATGCGCGACAGCGAAGGCAACGTCATCACGATCTGCAACATGGAGAACTTCGACCCGCTTGGCATCCACACCGGCGACTCGATCGTCGTCTGCCCGAGCCAAACCTTGAGCGACGACGAGTACCAGATCCTGCGCAACGCGGCGCAGAAGATCGTCACGGCTTGCGGCGTCGTCGGCGAATGCAACGTTCAGTACGCTCTCGATCCGATGAGCCACGACTTCTTCATCATCGAAGTCAACGCCCGGCTCTCGCGCTCGTCGGCGCTGGCGAGCAAAGCATCGGGTTACCCGATTGCTTACGTTGCCGCCAAGGTCGTGCTCGGTCATGACCTCCTCGAGCTGAAGAACCCGGTTACCGGCATTACTTATGCATATTTTGAGCCCGCGCTCGACTACGTGACGATAAAAGTCCCGCGCTGGGACTTGACCAAATTCAAGGGCGCCTCGCGCCTTCTCGGTTCGACGATGAAGTCCGTCGGCGAGGTGATGTCGATCGGTCGGAGTTTCCCGGAAGCGATCCAGAAGGCCGTGCGTATGGTCACCGAGATCGGCCAAGGCCTCGGCTTCTTCCGGATGAACGGGCCGGTCAGCGACGCCGAGCTAACGCAAGCTTTGAGCAACCCGACCGACGTGCGCCTTTACGCCGTCGTCAACGCTCTGAGGCAAGACTGGGACATCGAAAAGATCCACTCGCTGACGGCGATCGACAAGTGGTTCCTGGCCAAGCTCCGCGAAGTCACGACGATGGAGAAGGCGATCGAGGCTCAAGCCAATCAGACGCCCGTCGCCGCGACCGACGACCTCTTCATCCAACAAATGGTCGGCAAGCTCGACGAAAAGACGGTCCGCAAGTGGAAGATGACCGGCTTCGGCGACGAGCAAATCGCCGCGCTCGCGCTCGGCGTCCTCGACCAAAAGCGCGGCCAGCCGCACGCGCAGCTATCCGAAAAGCGCCTGCAAAAGGCCTCGCACGTCATTCGCCGCATCCGCAAGGGGCTGGGCGTCGTGCCGGTGATCAAGAAGATCGACACGACGGCGGGCGAATATCCTTCGCCTTCAAACTACCTCTACATGTCCTACATCGGCATGTACGATGACCCACTGCCGGACGACGGCAAGACGCCGGCGATCGTGCTCGGTGGCGGAGCCTACCGCATTGGCGCCAGCGTTGAGTTCGACTGGTGCGCCGTCAGCTGCAGCCGCGAGTTGCAGAAGGACGGTTGGCGGAGCGTCATCGTCAACTGCAACCCCGAGACCGTGTCCACCGACTACAACAGCTCAGACCGGCTCTATTTCGAGGAGATGACGCTCGAACGAATCCTCGATATTTGCGACTACGAGAAGCCAAAGGGCGTCGTGGCCTGTATGGGCGGTCAGCTTCCCAACAAATTGGCCCTCCCGCTCGCCGAAGCCGGCGTCCGCCTCCTCGGTCACTCTCCGGAGACCATCGACACGGCGGAGAATCGCAGCAAATTCTCGGCACTCCTCGACGTCCTAAAGATCGACCAGCCGCGCTGGGTCGCGGCGACGTCGAAGACCGACGTCGACCGGTTCACGGAAGAAGTCGGCTTCCCGGTCTTGGTCCGCCCGAGCTACGTGCTCTCGGGCGCAGCCATGCGCGTCGCCTATGACCGCGAATCTCTTGATAAATCCCTGGCCCTCGCCGTCGACATTTCCGCCGACCATCCGGTGGTTCTCTCCGAATTTCTGATCGGCGCCCGCGAGATCGAACTCGATGGCGTGGCAAAGGACGGCAAGATCCTGACCGCTGTCGTCAGCGAGCATGTCGAGAACGCCGGCGTCCACTCGGGCGACGCGACCATGGTCGTGCCGGCCCAGCGCCTTTATGTCGAGACCATCCGCCGTGTGCGCCGCGCCGGCCACTTGATCGCGGAAGGCCTGAAGCTCAACGGCCCGTTCAACATCCAGTTCCTCGCCAAGCAAAACCACATCAAGGTGATCGAATGCAACGCCCGCGCCGCGCGTTCCTTCCCCTTCGTGTCGAAGGTCGTCGGCTTGAACTTCGCGGACGCCGCGACCGCAGTCTTGATCGGCAAGGAGCCGAAGCTCTCGCGCTTGAACGAAGACGATCTGCCACACGTCGGCGTCAAGGCGCCGATGTTCAGCTTCACGCGCCTCTCCGGCGCCGATCCGGTGCTCGGCGTCGAGATGGCTTCGACGGGAGAAGTCGGCTGCATTGGCCGGAACTTCGAAGAAGCCCTGCTCTTGTCGCTCGAGGCCGCGAAGTGCCGGCCGCCCCGCAAAGGCGTCTTGGTCTCCGCCGGTCCCGAGCACGAAAAGCTGAAGTTCCTGGAGAGCGCCGCCTTCTTCACCAAGCTCAACCTGCCGCTCTTCGCGACCGGCGGTACCGCGAAATTCCTCGAACTGCACGGGTTCAAGGTGACGCGCCTCGGTTGGCCGGGAGAAGGAGAAAATGACGTCTTGAGCGCCATCCGCAATGGCTTGGTCGACTTGGTCATCAACGTGCCGAAGACGCTGCAACGCCAAGAGCTCAGCTATGGCGCGCAGATTCGTCAAGCCGCGGTGCAGTTCGGCTGCTCGCTCATCACAAATATGGAAGCGACGACTGCCTTCGCGTCGGCGTTGGCTCGCTATCCTGATTTCGTTGCTGGGCACGAAGTCATGTCGCTGCCCCCTTACCGAATCTAGAGCGGAATCTATGGTGGCTTTGCCACGGCAAATCGTTGCCATGGGCGGCGGTGGGTTCTCCATGGAACCCGACAACCTCCTTCTCGATCGCTACTTGATCGGTTTGACCGGCAAGGAGAAGGCGAAGGTTTGCTTTCTGCCGACGGCGAGCGGCGACGCGCAAGCGTACATCTACCGCTTCCACCGGCACTTCAAGAAGTTGACGAAGAGGCAGAACTCGCACTTGGCGCTGACTCCGCCGAGCAAGCCGGATATCCGCGAGCACCTCTTGTCTCAAGACGCGATATACGTCGGTGGCGGCAATACCGCCAACATGCTGAAGACGTGGAGTGAGCTCGGCGTCGATCTGATCCTCAAGGAAGCGTATCAACGTGGCATCATCCTCGCCGGTATCAGCGCCGGCTCGATCTGTTGGTTCGAGTGGGGCTTGACCGATTCGGTGCCGGGGAAATTGACGCCGCTCGCGGGCTTGGGCCTCCTGGAAGGCAGCAACTGCATCCACTACGACGGCGAGCGCGAGCGCCGGCCTGGCTATCAGAAAGCCGTCGCCGGAGGCATGCCCGGCGGCTATGCCGCCGACGACGGAGTCGCTCTCCACTTCGTCGACGAAAAGCTGCATCGCATCGTCAGCTCGCGGCCGGATGCGCGAGCCTACGAAGTAAAAGTTAAAAAAGGCATCGTACGCGAAACGGAACTCGTACCGGACTACTTGGGCGGCGGCCCCGATATCATCATCCGCCGCGCCACTCTTCGAGACGCCTCCGGTATTTATGAAACGCATCACCGGTCCGTTCGCGAGCTCGCGGCGAAGGACTACACTCCGGCGCAGATCGAAGTATGGACCAAGCGTCCGTTCGACCAAGAGATGCAGGGACAGATCGAGACGCAGATCCTTAGCGACTACGTTTGGGTAGTGGAGAAGAGCGGCCGGATTGAAGGGTACGCTCACATGCGGACGCCGTTCGACTTGGCGCCTGCCGTCTACCTGCACGCGCTGTATGTCACTACAACGGTCACCGGCAAGGGTTTGGCGCGCCGGATGATGGAGCTCGCGGAGAAAGAAGGGATCGAACGCGGCCACCCCCGGATGGCCCTGCATGCCTCGAAGACTGCGCTCGGATTCTACCAACATCTCGGCTATCAGCTGGCCGGAGAGACGATGCAGCACGAAGTATTCGGGGTCGGCCTCGAGTGTTTTCCGATGGCGAAAGACTTGCCTCTGGTTCCCCCCTAAAGTAGCCCTCCGAATCTGCCGATAAGCGAACTGGAGGCTTCCATCCAATAGCGAAAGTATAGACTCGCGCTTGGTCGGACGTTTGTATTACATTTAAGCAAACGCTTTCGCAGCGGAGACTGTCGATGAAACACCTAGCCTTGTTGGCCTTCGGACTTTCCTTGCTTGCTGGATGCAAAACGGATGCGGGCGAAAGCGCTGTCGCAAGCAACGAGGCGGCCCTCGAAACGGTCGGCGCCAAGGACTTTCAAAATTCCGATTGGTCCGTGACACAGCCTGACGGCGGTGACGGCCTCTCCGTGACAGTAACTCTCAAGCTCGCAGCAACGGACGGCAAGCTAACGGTCGTCGCTGGCGGGGAATCGCAAGGCGTCGCCGTCGCTTCCTTTCGCGACGCCACGGCGGCCGAGATCAAGCAGCTGAAGGAAAATTCCGACGAGGCGATCCCCGAGGACGAAATGGGGTTCACCTCCGTCGAGTATCAGCACGCGGTCGCCCTGGTCGACAAAGACGGGAAGCTGCTGAAGATCGTGCCGATCGTGCCGTCGAACCACCGGCTCTATTTCCCTCCGGTCGGCGTCATGACCAAGGGCGGAAAAGCCTAGGGTTTTCGGATCTTGTTAAGGATTTTGCCGATTCTGCCGATACCCCTCGATGAGGTGTCGGGTGCAATGGTTCGGCGAAAAGTGGTGCGTCTTGGCGCTCGTCGTTTCGGGCTGCGGCACCGCTTTGACGGGGAAAAAGCACGCTGACGGCACCGATCCCGCGCCAGCCGATCCGGCTGCGACGGTGACGCAGAAGGACGCGGCGTCGGACGCTTCGACCAGACCGGCGACCGATACGGCGACGTCCTCGGCGACCGACTCGGCCACGGGTACTGGTACTGGTACTGATACCGATCGGGCGATGCCCCACGTCGTGTGCAAAATGCCAGCGGGCGCGCCCACCAAATTGGACAAGATTGCAGATCTCGTCGCGCTACTGAATCTCTTGCCTCGTCCCGTCTCCATCGCATGCCTGCTCGAAGTTTTGCCGAAGCCCCTTGGGATCACCGCCACGAGCGGCCCAATCAGCATTCAGCCGGCGCTCGACGGCGACAACCCGCGGATCTTCCTCTTCCTCGGCACGACGGTGTTAGCGGTCGTCCCCGATGGCCCGTACAGCAATCTTCTCGAATTGAGCGAGTTGCTCAACGACACGCAGTCGGTGAAGGGTGAACTTGTTTTCCCCGTGGATAAGGACCTTTCGAAGACTGCCCCCTACGACCAAGCCTACCGGACCGACGGCGTCGTGGGGACCCGGTGCGGCGCGTGCCACAACTTTGAGGCCGTGCAAGCCGGGGCCGAGTATGGAGGTCGGGCATTCGTCTCCGAGGCTCTCAGATCATTGAACAGCGAGGTCGTGACGCTAGGTCGATTGCGCGGCATCGGGTTGGCATGCGACGGCCAGACGACGGCGCGCTGCGACATCATGCGCGCTTTGATCGGCACGCACCCGGCCGACGTCAAGGAGCAGCTTTTCCCGCCCGGCATGCCGACGATGTTTTGACACTCATGTTTTGACCCAAAGCTGCAAGACGCCCGGGCCGATGACTTCCGCTTCTTCCTGGACGTAGCCTGGCGGCATTTGGCCACCGAAGCCGTGGAAGGTGACGACGCGGGCTTTGGACGGCATGGCTTCGAACTTTTCTCGTACGCGTTGGATCGTGACGACGAACTGGCCTTCGGTGGCAGCCCATTCAGCGAAGGGATTGAAGAAGTATAAGCCATCGAATGCCGACCAGTCCGCCTCGAGGGCGTCCGAACACAGGAATTTGAGCCTCGGCAGCTTGTAAGTCTTGGCGAGATCTTTGGCGATGCCGACGAGTTCTTCGTCGAGTTCGATGCCCGTGAAATGACCTTGGGTCGTCAGGACACCGGCGACGCAGACTTTGCCGGCGCCAGAACCGACGTCGAGGATCTTCGCTCCTGGTTTAGCGACGAGGAGCGCCGCGGCGCGAACGGCAGCTACGAGCGGCGTCCAATGGGCGCGCGAGAATTTGCGCGCTTCCTTCGGGAAGATCAGATCGAAGTCTCGCTCGTTGACGCGTTCGCCGGCGGCGAGGGCTTGGAAGAGATGGGAGAGATCCGTCATCGCCCGTCCTAGCCGCCGATCTGCACGGCCTTGCCCACCCAGGTGTTGGTCAGCGCCGCGTCGACCAAGAAGTCGGCGACGTCAGCTCGCGAAATCGAGGCGGGGACTTTCTCAATCGCGGCGGTCTTCTTAAACTGCTTCTTGGCGGGGCCGTCTGTCAATCGACCGGGGCGAGCCACGACCCAATCGAGGCCGCTGGCTCGCACCTGCCTCTCCTGACGGTCGTGATCGAGGAAGGGAGCCTTCAGCAACCAACCCATGATCAAAACGCGTGCGAAAAGCGGCGGTAGCGGCGCGCTGTCGCCGGTGCCGAGCGCGCTCAGGACAATAAGGCGTCGGACGTTCGAAGCCTTCATCGCTTCGATCACATAGGCGGTACCTTGGGAGAAGTAGTTAGGATTCTCCTTGAAACCTTTTAGGCTCGTCGCCGATGCGGTGATAATAACGGCGTCGTGGCCTTTGACGGCTTCGAGGACCGAGGCCTTTTGGTGGAAGTCGCCGATCATCCGTTTCAATTTCGGATGTTGGAGCGTCAGCTTGTCCGGGCTCCGGGCGAAGGCGGTAACCTCGTGGCCGCGGTCGAGCGCCGATTTGACGGCGAGTGCGCCAGTACCTTGCGAGGCGCCGATAACGAGGATTTTCATAGAAGGTCTTTCTGTCAAATGCTGCCCTGGTGGCTAGGACTCTCTATACTACGCCACATGGCTCATTCCTTCAAAAGCGCATTTCCATTGCCTGATCGACGCAGGCGTTCTCCGGTTGGCACTCCAGAGGAATTCCAGAAGTAAGCCGTCGAGAAATACCCAAGAAGAATCCCAGGTATCCCGAACATCGCCGAGCCGGCCAAGACCCACTTGCTCACCTGATGTTCAGCGTGCGCGTGAAATTGAACGCGCCATCTTCCGTCATCAGATCGATGTAGACATCCGTGGTTGACGCTGAAATCCTCGGGACGACGAACGAGACGTCGCTATCCACAGTCGCTCCGTCGGCCAGGACATAATGGCCGTTGTCGACGCCATGAGCGTTGGTATCCGGAATCGACACGAAGGTTTTGGTCAAAGTAATCGCGACGCCCGAGGTGTTGCGGAAGTTCATGTGAACGTAGATTGTCTGACCCGGGCGCGCGCTGGAGATCGGCGCACCGGCGTCGTCGGAAACTTCGAACGTCGTTAACTCGATGCCTGCGGTGTCTGGATCCGGGTGGGGATTCGGCTCAGGATTTGGGGTTGGACCCGGGTCGACGACAGGTCCGTTCAACGACGAGCGGAACCAGCACGTCGGCCGGCCGGCGGCGGTGCCTTGCGCACATGCGTAAGGGGAGGCAGCGGTCTCCATCGCCTTTAGACTCTGCGCGGCTTTGAGTTCCCGCGCGCCCGGAATGAGGCTGAAATCATCGAGCTGCTCGCACAAGGATCCGGCGATCAATGTGTCGAATCGACACTGAGCCGCTGGATGCTCCACGCCCGTTTCATCGACGGCCGTCCGGTCCGGAGTCGAGATTCCTGGCGCCGTTCTGTTGCCGTCCATCGCGGCGAGCGTGCGGCCGGAGGCTACTGCGGCGTTGACGAGGCGGTAGCACAGCTCGCGGCGGGCCAGGTCGCCCCACGCGGCATCACACTTCGCCTTCCCGCCCGGGCTCACGTTTGCCGCACTCTCATGGTTGACCGCGGTGTCATGGCCCCACATTTGATAAGCGCAATCCTTCGTCGAGAAGTAGTCGGATTGACCTTCCACGGCGATGGCGTCTTCCTCCGGAACGAAGGGAAAGCCAGCGAGTAGATGACCTGCTTCGTGACAAGCGACGAGGACCAACGCGTCCGGCGTCATCGTCGGGGTGCGGACGATCCCTCCCATCACACGTACTTCCCAGCGCGAGCCACTCCGCATCGCATCGGCATTGACCGTCTCGTCATCCCAAAGGCGCGAAATGGTCAGCCGCCCGCCTAGTCCCTCGGCGGCGCGGCCCATGGTGGATTCCACTTGGTCCATCAGTGCGTCGAATGCTTCTTCCGTGATGCCGCTGGTCTCGGAACCAGATCGGGCAAAAGCAAGGGCGGGATGCTCTTGGCTTTGCGGTAGATAGCTTCCCGCGCTTTCGCCTTGGTCCGAGGGGAGGCTCTTGCTGCTGCATGCAGTCAGCAGAGTTAAACACGCGAATAAAGCGATTTTGCTATTCAAGATCTAGGACCTCGGAAAGGGTGTTTAGAGGTCCTGGATTTAGTACGGGTCATTGAAAAAAACAAGGTAATCCGGAGGTCTAGCAACGACGATCAAAGCGGTTTGATTGGCTGTGCCAATCGAACGATTTGGAGGTCGACATGGCGGGGCTGTAAATGGCTCGATCCCTGTGTTATGGACTGCCCGGTCCATGCCGCCCACAGACTCATCGCGAGGGGTTTAGATATTATGCTGCGCTCTCTGTTCCTCGCCCTCGCTTGGTTTTGTTTAACCGGCGCAGCGGCACCAAGAGTGCGGGGCAATTATGGCTTCCTGACTCGCTACGACTGCCAGGAGGAGAGCGCCATCCGCGAGCGCGTGCGGGTGATGGACGAAGAGTTCGGCGTCAAAGAATTCCAAATCTACGACTGGTTCGTCGACTACTCGACGCCGGTCGCCGGTGACGAATGGACCGACCCTTTTTTCCATCGCCGCCAGACGTGCAAGAAGACCCTCGAGATTTACATCGATGAAATCCATCGACGCGGTGGTCGAGTGTGGGCCTACGTTCAATCGGTGGGTTCGAGCCGAACGGATTTAGAAGATCCCGAGCACGGAATCTTCAAACTTCGGGACACAAACGGCGACTGGTATTGGCACGCGAGGGAGCTGCCTCAAAGCGCCTTCCCCACCTATTTCCCCAATGCCGCCTGGGCCAACTACATGGTTGCGACTTGGGCGCCGGCCATCAAAAACCTGGGCTTCGACGGCATTCATTGGGATTCCCTTGGCCGTATCGCGGGAGACGCCGGGGCCGAGACCGCGGGATTCCACGCCTTCTTGAGGACTGCCGGGGCGCTGCTCAGAAACTATGATCTGAAGCAGACCTTCAACTTCGTCGACCTCGCCTGGTGGGACAGAGACCTGGTGGTCGAAGCCTTGGAGTTTCCCTACGCCGAATGCTGGAGCCAGGCTTCCGCGATCCGCTACTTCGAGATCATGGACGACGCGGAGCTAGCTCAGCGCGAAGGAGTTTTTCCGATGTATCCGTCGGTGGCCGTCCCCGCGGGGTCGGACGAGACCGCGGTCATCGGCGACCGATGGAACGCGGCCCTCAGGCACCACTTGCACTATCTGGTGATCGGCGATGGGGCGCGGCGGATGAAGAACCAATATTGGCCGGAGACGATCGCACTTACGCCGGAAGAGATTGCGGCGATTGGTGGGCGGCGCTAGGTTGATTCGCGTTAGTTGCTGATCACCGTGAAGACCCAGACGTCTTCGCCGCCAACCGGCGGGACGGGGGTCGGCAGCAGGTTCGTCCAGGTTTCATCTATCCACTTCGTGCCATCGGAGACTGGTTCGAGCATTCAAGAAGAAAATGTCTGCATAAAATGGAGGATTAAGATGCCGACGATGATCCACGAACGAGTTCGACTCGCTCAACAAGGCAAGAATCCATACGTCATTAATAGACTGAAATCAGGCTGGTTGGTGATCGGGGACGTGCAACCTCTCCCAGGCTACTGCCTCTTGCTTCCAGACCCCGTTGTCGGTGATCTGAACTCGCTGTCTGAAGTCGAGCGAACTTCTTATTTGCTCGACATGGCGAGAATCGGAGACGCTCTACTCAAAACGACCGACGCATACCGGATCAACTACGAGATTTGGGGTAATATCGAACAAGCCCTGCACTCCCACATCACGCCCCGCTATCAAAGCGAGCCTGACGATAAGCGTGGCAGCCCGTTCTGCGTTGGTTACGGCTGGAAAACCGCAAGGCCATTTGATCCGGAGAAAGACAAGCCCTTCATGGAAGCCATGCGCGTGGCGCTTAAGGCTCATTCCCTCTGATTGTCGTCTGACAACTAATCTGGTCCACAGTTCTGGCATCGGCGGGAAGCCACCGTGATCGCTAGAAGAGGTGGTTGGATAACGTTGCGTTCAAGAGTTCAAGTTGGAAGTGGTGGACCGTCGTGCGAGTGGGGAGCTCGGAGTTCTTGAGAGCCATAGAATGAAGTGTGGCTTTTGCCACCCATTTCCAACATCGGAGGTCCATGCGGGATCTCGATTGAGGTGCAACATCTTCATTCAGGATCAAATAGAAAAGTTTATGCGTGCCGCTCTTAGACAAGCTGAGGAAGGCTTAGCAAATGGAGAGCTTCCAGTTGGAGCTGTCGTTGTTGCTGAAGATCGGATCATTGCGAGCGCCTTCACAAAGGAGAAAGGCGAACGACGCCTTCTCGTTCACGCAGAGTTGCTGGCGCTGGAGCAGGCAGACAAGCTGATTCCCTTTCCTGGGAACCGGCGGGACGTAAAGCTCTTTACCACTCTTGACCCATGCCTGATGTGTATGGGGGCGGCAATGTCCTTCTGGCTTGGAGAAATATATTTTGGCTTGGAGTCTCCGGGCGACGGCGCAACCACGGTACTTAACGCCTGGAGGAGAAAGCAGGATGACATTCCCGTCTACAAGGCGCCGGAAGTGCTCGGCGGCATTCTTCGAGCGGAATGTCAGAAGCTTTTTGACCACTATCGGAAGAAATACCCAGGGACTGGCATGAGTAAGTGGGCTGAGACGCTGGCGCAGCTCCCTCCGCTTGCTCAGGCGTGACCGTGCAGACCTCTATTGCTATCTACTAATGCCAATGCTCCGCCAACCCTTTGTCGTCCAGGCGGTTACAGTCAGGAGTAGGCATTAGCATTGGTTGATGGAGGAGCCACTTTTCCTGGACGGGAAAGGGTTGGGGGACCCAAGGAAGCGGGAAGCGGCCGAGAGCTGTTGCCGCTTCCTGTCGCTTCCCAACGAGAGATGCTTCAATCAAACTGTATGATCAAGCGGCCGTCCAAAACACCTGACAAAGAGAATACGCGGTTGGCGGGACTATATACGTAGTGAACGGGCAGCTCCTCGCCTGTGAGTGCATTTTTGTAGAGACCCGAC
>JAYWBY010000597.1:0-9725 GCA_043781115.1 Pseudomonadota bacterium | reverse complement strand
TCCGAAGTTCACGGGCCCGCCGCTCTCGTCGGCGGCGCCGACCGTTTGCCGGTTGCGCGCGACGCTCGTCGCGATTTCGGGATTCAGCGTCGCGGGGGCGACGGCTTTGGGCGTCGTGGCGGTGCCGACACCTTTTTGGCAACCAACGACCAAAAACGAAGCGATCATCAAGACGGCCACCGAGGGCAAATTGAAGTTCTTCATGACGTTGCATCCCTAAACGAAGTTGACGCGATTAGACCGGCTCTAGGAAGCGTTTCGGCGGTTTATGCACCAAATTAAAGGCGGCGACGGAGGCTCCGGCGAGGCAGCGGACCATTTCGCCATTTTTTGTCGGATTGCCAAGCGCGGAGAGGGGCCAAGTCTCTTAGTCGAGGAGTGCCAAGATGTCATCGCGCGTCAGATTCGCGCCGGCGCCTTCGCCGAAGGCAGCTGCCGCGAGGCCACGTTTGATTTCCTGGAGATTCAAGATTCGCTCTTCGACGGTCTCGAGCGCGACCAGCCGCTGGACGAGCACCGGCTTATTTTGGCCGATCCGATGGGCGCGGTCCGCGGCTTGGTCCTCGGCGGCCGGGTTCCACCACGGATCGAGGATCACGACGTGGTCCGCCGCGGTCAGGTTCAGGCCGACGCCACCGGCCTTCAACGAAAGGAGCAGGACCGGAGGACCGCTCGCGCTCTGAAAACCGGCGACGACGCCGGCGCGGTCGGTCGTCGAACCATCGAGGCGCAGAAACGGCAAGCCAGCGGCGACGAGGGCTGGCTCGGCCAAGTCGAGGAGACTCGTCCATTGCGAATAGACGAGCGTCTTGTGGCCTTCGGCGTGCGCTTCGAGCAGGAGCTCGACCAAGAGCGTCAGCTTCGCCGACGGGCCTTCGCCCGCGTTGCCCGGCAAAAGTCCCGGATGGCAACAGGCTTGGCGTAGCCGCAGCAGCGCCTCCAACGCTTCGAGCATCGTGGCTCCCTGGCCGATCCGGTCGACGACGTCGCGCCGGGCGGCCGCGCGCACGACGTCATAGGTGGCGCGCTCCTCCTTCGACAGTTCGACATGGCGGCCGACGTCGGTACGTGGCGGCAAGTCCGGGGCGACGTCGCGTTTTAAGCGGCGCAGTACGAAGGGCCGAATGAGGCTCCGTAGGCGCGCGGCCGCGCCGGCGTCGGCGTTGCCGATGCGGCGGGCGTAGCGGTCCTGAAATCCCGAAAGGTCGCCGAGGAGTCCCGGATTGACGAACTGCATCAAGCTCCAGAGTTCTTCCAGCCGGTTCTCGACCGGCGTGCCGCTGAGCGCGACGCGAAATCTGGCAGGCACCCGCACCGCCGCGCGCCACACTTGGCTCGTCGAGTTTTTGATCGCTTGGGCTTCGTCGAGGATCAGGTTGTCCCAGTTGGCGGCGGCCAAGGCGTCGTTGTCCAGGCGCAGAATCGCGTACGTCGTGATGACGACTTTGGCCTTCGCGTCCAATACTCGACCCGGACCGTGATAGCTCGACCACTCGAGGTCCGGGCGGAACCGTTTGAGCTCGTTCAACCAGTTGAAGAGGACGCTGGTCGGCGCCACGATCAACGTCCGTCCTTTCAGCACGGCCAAGGTTTGGATCGTCTTGCCGAGGCCCATGTCGTCGGCCAAAAGCGCGCCGAGCTCATGGTCCCGCAGGAAACTCAGCCAGCGAACGCCGTCCTGCTGATAAGGGCGTAGCGTCGCCGTCAGGCCGGGCTCGGGCTTGAACGGCGGCAACTCCTGGAAGTTGCCCAGGCGCTTTTTCAGGTCCGCCAAGGCGGCGGGTACGGGCAGACCACTGTCTTCCGCCAACGCCGCCAGCTCGAGGAGGGCGGAGCGGGGCAACTTTTTGGTGGCATCCCGCGCCGCCAACAGGTCAGCGACGCGGCTGCCGTACCGCGTCAGCCAGGCTTCCGGCAGTGGCGCAAAGCCTCCGCCGAGGAGTGGGACGAGCGATTCGCCGGCGCGAAAGGCGGCGAAGACGGCGAGGGCGTCGGCTTCTCGCGCCGGACGGAGCGCACCGTCTGCCGCCGCGTCGAAGCGCAGGCTGAGGTCCGTCCCTTCGATCGCCAGACGCGGTTCGAGGCTTTGGTAAAGGACGAAATGGCTGGCGCCAGAACCGCGCAAGTCTCCGGGGAAGCGGCCGAGGCGTTCGACTAGGCGCACGGCCTCGGCGGCCGGAAGCGACATTCTTTGGTCGAGACCGAGCCGTAGTTCGCGCGACAAGTCGTCGGCAAGGCGGCGTTCCGCGTCGAAATCACGGGCGGGAACGCTCGTGCCGACCACCTCGAAACGGCCGGCGACCAAACGCGCTTCCACGGGGTCGCCGTAGACGATGGCCGGCGTCACCGTTAGTTGGCCTTGCACCGGCTCGAGCGTGAGTTCGAGGCGTGGCTTTGAGTTTTGGCGACGAGGCAATTGCCTAGCTTCCGTCCGTACGGGCAACCGTTGCTCGAGCGCCGGCAAGATCGTGCTGACCAACTCGGCGAAGTCTCTTGGGCCGAAGTACCGGCCTTCGCGGACGAGCTTTTGTTGATCTGAGCTAAGCGTCGGCATGACGATCGGCCTGAGACCCGAGTCGCAGAGCGCGACACCGTTGGCGAAGGCCTCGCGGATCGCCGGATCTTGCCGACCGGCGACGCGCACGCCCGGGCCCTCGTCTTTCACTTCCACGACGAGGCCGACCGGTTCAGGATCTATTTTGATGGGTGCGCCGTCGAGCGTTACGTCGTCGACGCGGGTCAGGGCTTTCAAGAGTTTCGGAAAAACCGTCGCCGGCAAGGTGCCCCGGCGCTGGTTGCCGAGCGCCAAATCGACGTCGAGGTCTTCCGCGGTGGCCGCGACGGCGGGCCCGGCCACGCGTCCCGAAGCGAGGGCGGTGAGTGCGACCGTCAGCGTCGCCGACTTCTCGCCGTCTTCGACCACGCGTTCGAATTGGAGGCCGGTCGGCGAGCGGCGGAATTGATAGACAAGGCGACCCGCCCCGGCCTTTGGCTTGGGTAAGGCCGTGCCTTGCTCTCGCGCGCGTTTAAGCGAGATCACGGCCGCCGCGACGTGGGCGCAGGGGTCGTCGTCGCCGCCGCAGCCGCAAGACCAGTCTCCGTCGAGCGGGTAGAGGACTACCGTTTGGCTTATAGCGGCTTCCTTGCTCTGCACGCGAAGTGTAATTTCATCGATGGTCTCACTGTCGCCGGTCACCGCGTCGAGACGCGACAGTTCGACGCCCTTCGACCAGATGGCCGGGGTGGCGCTCTCGCGAACGTTGCGGAATAGCTGTTCCATGCGGGGCTAGACTTCCGCAACCGGCGCAGAAAAGCAAGCGGAGGGTCGAGATCAAAGAAGACAGGCCTACCGTTCCGTCCTTCAGAGATTCCCTCCTTCTTTGAACCACTCTGGCGCCCCGAGTGAGCTAGATGCGGCGTCGCCAGCCCGTGACTCCTCAGGATTCAAAGAAGGAGGGAATCTCTGAAGCTGGGAACGGCCGGACTAGACGCCCCTCTTTTTTAGAGGGCCTCGACCCGGACGCCGGCCCCGAGGTCGCGCGCGGCGACGTGGCAAACGTAGCCTGGATCGATGGCAAGGCGCCGCGTGACCCACGTCTCGCCCGCCAGCGACAGGCGTTCGCCGTGGGCGGTGATGGCGTCGAGCGGCAGGCCTAGACCTTCGCCGCGGCACTTCACGAGGCCTTCCTTCATGGTCCAATAGTCGAGGAAGCGCTGGCTCGGATCGGCGGCGCCAGAGATGTCGTGCCACTGGTCGGCGTTCATGCAATCAGCGAAGTCGTCGAGCGCTATCGGGCGCAAAGCCTCGACGTCGACGCCGACGCGTCCTTCGGAGCTCAGCGCGCAAACGACGAGCTCGCCGGAATGCGAGATGTTGAAGCTCGGTCCGCCTTCAAGGAAAGGTTTGCCGTAAGAAGTATAACGGAGCGAGCGCATCGCATAAGCCCCGGCGCCGAGGCGCTCCAAACCAGATCTCAGGAGCAGGCGACCAACCAACGCCCGGCGCTGGTCCTTCGGCTGACGAAGCTTTGAGATCCGGACTTGTTCGCTCTCGGTCAAGGTCGCCAGGTCCCCTTCGAACCGGGCCTGGTCCATCCAACGACCTATGGTTGCGTGTAAGACGAGCATGTTAGTTTTTGGTGATCTCGTCGAAGAAGACGGGGCTCTCTTCGCCGGTCTTCGTCCGGTACTGGACGTAGACTTTGTGAATGCCCGCGGTGGCCGGCAAGGTGAAGGTCGACGTGTAGGCGAAGGTCGTGTAGTTCGCGTTGTCGATCGTCGAGACGTCGGCGCTGAGCCGCATTTCGGCGGCACTGGCCGGAGCCCAGAGGGTCAACGTCACGTGCTCGTCGGTCGTCGTGGCGTCGTTGTTGTTGACGAGAATTCCGGACGAGGTGAACGGAAACGGGTCGAAGAAGATCGTCCGCTGGATCGCCGGGCTGACGACGCCGTCGATGGTCTTGAAGCGCATGAAGATCGTGTGCGGGCCGACGCCGAAGATACGGAACGGAGCGGTCGGGGGGATCGCTTCCCAGGTGCTAGGCGATTCGGTAGGAGGCGTACCTTCCGTGATGACCATGTATGCGGCGGTCGCCGGCGGCGCGATGTCGAGGTTCAACAACGGGTCGATCGTCGTCGCGGCTCCGCCGTCGATGGCGAAACCGCCGATGTCCGCGGCATACGGCTCGATCGTGATCGTTTGTGAATAGAGGACCGATTCGTCGCCGTCCAGCGTCCGGTATTGAACGTAGAGCGTGTGAATGCCGACGGAAGACACCGAATAGGGGAAGTGCGACGTCAGAGAGATGTAAGACGGGCTCGAGCTGCTACCGCCGCCGAAGCTGTTGGAGCTGCTGCTACTCGCCGTTTCCGAGACTTTGAATTCGACGGCGGTCGGCGGCGGAATTAGAGTCAGATCTAGGTGAGGCGTCGATGACGATGGTGCCCCGCCGTTGATCAAGAAGCCGATGTCGCCGTGGGGGAAAGGATCGACGCGTATCAGTTCCTGGTAGACCGGGCTGACGACCTGCTCGCGCGTGCGAAATTGCAGATAGACGGTTTTCATGCCCGGGGTGGTGAAAGTGTAGAACATGTAGGGTTCTACGGCGAGCCACAGGTTCGACGTGTCGCGCGAGCCGCCGCTGCTGCTGCCGCCAAAGAAGCTATTGCTGCTGCTGCTGCCGGCCGAAACTTCCCAGATTCGCATTTCGTAGGCGTTGGTCGGAACGTTGATGTCGCAACGGACGAGGCGGTTCTTGGTGGAGGGCGACCCGTTGTCGATCTTGAAGACGTGGTCGACTGCAGCCGGAAAGAGGTCGACGGTGACGGTCGAACTGAAGACCGGGCTCAAAAGGCCGAGCGCGTCCGAGTATTGGATATAGAGCGTTCTTTGGCCGAAGCCCTCGACCTGACCGTTCGCCGGGTTGGTGAAGAGGTCGAACGTGTAGTTGAACGTCGCGACCGGCAGCAGCCACGGCTTGACCGATAGTTGTTCCGTCGTCTCGGCGACGCGCATGCGGTAGGCGGCGGCCGGCAGGTCGACTTTGACGACGACGTCGCGGCGGGAGACGCGGCCCGAGCCGTCTTCGATCACGAGTCCTTGTGTTTTGCCGAATTGGTCGAGGATCACCGCGAGCGACTGCACGTCGCTGATCGTCTTTTGGCCTTCGTCGGCGAATTGATAATAGAGAACGTTGCCACCGTCATGCGGGAAGTCGAAGTCGAAACGCTCGGCCACGAGTTTCCACGTCGCCGTGGTCAAAAGCGTCTGGTCGGCTTGGTAGCGAATGTACTTAGCGGCCTTACTGGCGGCGGGGTTGAACGAGCGCATGAAGGGGTGACCACCGGCGAAAGCGTCGGTGGTTTGCGCCGGCTCGACCAGGAATACGGCGCCTGCGACGCCGGTTTCCGGGAACAGCACGAGCGGGCGGTCCAGTACTTTGTCTTCGCCTTCCTTGACGTCTAATTCTTTTACCGCGGCGGCGAATTCGGCGGTCGAGGCGGAAAGGGTCAAATGACCCGAGGTAACGTCGGCGATCTTGAACTTACCGTCGGCGTCGGTCGAGGTTTCGCTCCGCCCGATGCGCACGCTGACAGCCGAAGCCGGTTCGACCTTGCGGCCGTCCGGTTTCAGGAGGACGCGGCCTTCGATGGTCGCGGTACCGGCGAGGGTTACGGTGGCGAGCGGTTTGTCGCCGCGTTCGCCGAGGTCGATGACGTCGGAGACGGCTTTCGAGGTCGCGCCTTTTTCGAAATAGAGGCGGAAGCCACGGGCGCCGTTGCGCACCGTGCTTTGCAATTTGACTAGCAAATCTGGGTCGAGATTCAGGGAGTACGAACCGCCGGCGTCGGTCAGGGCAACAGGTTGTTCGCCGTCCTCGAGATACACGGCGACGCCGTCCTCGGAGGATCCGCCGGCATTGAGCACCGAGCCGGAGATCTGCAGGGTGGTGGGCAAGGCTTTGGTTTCCGAGGCTTTATCCGACGACTTCAGACAACCCGTCAGGCTCAATGGAGCGAGGGCGATCATAAGGCTATGAGCGGGGGAGAACGGCCAGCGGGAACGGGAACTAGTACGCAGCAACATCGTCAGCCTCATTAGCAACAAATTCAGCCAACGCCTGTTGTGCAACAAGAGTGCCCCCGCCGGTCGCGGCGCTGTTTTTTTAAAAAGTAATTATTTTCAATATGTTACAGCCATGGTGGCCACCGCGGCCTAGAGCCTTCGCGTCGAACTTCATGCCTATCTCTGCCACAAGTGATAGAATTTTTGACAGACGCAAAGCTTCGCATAATCACTTGGAAAGCGAGGGCATTCTGACCCTGAGCCAACAGAGACTCGGTCTCGCCGCGGGGCTGGCCATCGCGCTGACTGGCTGCCGGTTCTTCAAGACCGGCTCGAGTTGCGCCACCGGTCCTGGCTTGAGCTCGACGGAACTCGACGGTTCAGGACTGCAGGATTCGCAATTGGTACTGACGTTTGATGGCGGTCCGACCGACGCCACGCGTGAGATATCCGACTATCTT
Source organism: Pseudomonadota bacterium (assembly GCA_043781115.1). GTDB lineage: Bacteria > Bdellovibrionota_B > Oligoflexia > Oligoflexales > CAIYRB01 > CAIYRB01. The sequence goes on along the minus strand of JAYWBY010000597.1, from coordinate 2,699 downwards.
TACGGCAACCTGGTCCAGGCCACTTTCTTCGTGGCGGGCAAGGACGCCGAAAGGCGCCCCGACGAATTGAAGCTGATCAAAGAGCGCGGGCACCTGATCGCCAACTTGGGGTTCTCCGGGCAACCGTTACACGAAGTCGCCGACCCGGTGCTCGAAGTGCGCAAGACCGACGAGCTCATCGCGCCTTACGTCACGGGCGACATGTTCATCTTCCGCTCGCCGGACGGGGCCTTGGACGATGCAGAAGCCAAACAGCTGAACGAAGCCGGTTTGAGCCGCTACGTCGGTCCCATCCGTTGGGATATCGGCGACACGATTGGAGCTCAGTCAAGTGAAAGCACAAGCGACAAGGACTGCTGGGACAAGGCGATCTCCATCGACGACTGCGCCGAGCGCTACCTGAAAGCCATTCGCCTGAAAAAGCACGGGATCGTGCGACTCCATGCCGAGCGTTTGGAAACCTCTGCGCTGTTGAAGGTCATCGTGCCGAAATTGGTGGAAGAGAAGTTCACCTTTCTGCGTCTGGACGCGGTGCCGGCGGTGAAGCAGGCGCTCGAACAGAGCGGCGGCAAACCCGGAGCCGTAGGCGGCGGCGCCGGTTGCCACGACTACTAAAGGTCGACCTGAGTCGCCAGGGTCGCCGCCAGAGCCTGGTGGCCATCGGGGTCTAGGTGTGCATAGTCGAACGGGATGTACATCGGCGCAAACCGGTGCTCGGTCGCGTCGAGCCGAGCCCGACCGGCTCGGAGCGCCTCGGTCGCGTCGACTATCCCGAGACCGAGGCGCGCGCTGATCTCGGCGACCTTGGCGGCGACGTCGATGGTCAAACGCTCGAGTGGCACGTTCTTTTCGTTGTCCCGACGGTCGCCCGTCAGGAGAAAACGCGGTTCGACGTAACTCACGAGCAAGGTCTTGCCGCGAGTCCTGATTTTATCACGCAGCACCGCGAGATCGCCCTCGAGCCTGGTCCAAGCTTCGCCTGCCAAGGTAGGGTCCATGTTCCCTTGGCTGTACCCGTGCGCGAGCACGGCGCCGTAAGGGGCGGCTGGATCCACGGAGTGGTCAAGAAGTCCCACCCAGTAGAGGACGTTCTGCGAATTCAGCGACAAAAAACTCGGCAGACAAAAGTAATGCGTCGCCCGGTAGAGCCTCGTCGAGAACTGCCGACTCGCTGACTCGGGGCCGTTAAATTTGGCGTCGCGTTCGTCTGGCATGTGCCCAGTGGTCACCTTGGCGATCACTTCGAGCGACACCATGTTGCCGGTGAGAGCCAGCGCGACGAGATCGGGATCATACTTCGACCATTTCTGGTCGAACGCCAGCGAGAGGTCTTTTAGCGAAGCTCCCTCGATGCCGGCGTTGATCACCGAAACCTTCTTACCCGACCTTCTTTCCAGCTCGGCGCCGAGGCGCTCGGGCCAAGTTGCTTCGCTCGGCACGCCCGTGCCGAAGGTGATCGAGTCGCCTAAGGCAAGTACGCGGTAGTCATCGGCCGGCTTGGGCAGTAAGACTTTGGCGCCGCGGTAGTCTTCGTCGTTGATCCGCATGGGAAAATCGGCGGTGTAATCTTGATCGAAAACATGGTGGCCATAGTAGGGGTAGGTCGAGCGAATCGACAGCTCGGCGACGACGCAGATCACGGCGACGGCAGCGAAGTCGCGGGGCAGCCAGATTTTCCAAGACTTAGAAGGCAAAGTAAATGAACTCCGGATGCGCGGCGCGCGTGAACGTCAAAACGAGGACCAACACTGTCGCGTAACAGACCCAGCGCAGGGCCCAAGGCCGATGGGCGAATAGATCCTGCCACTTCCGCCGGAACTGGAAAATATTGCCGGCGAACATCAAGGCTCCGCCCGCGGCAGTGTAGACTATGAGGCGTGCACCACCGGGCGCGCCGTCTTTTGCTCCCTGTATGATGCGGCTCAAGATCAACCAGGCCTCACCCACCGTGCGCGAGCGGAAGAAGATCCAGGAAATGCAGACAATGTGAAAAGTAAAAGCCCAGCGCACGAAGCCGAGCCAGCGTGCCTTAGGCCGGTCGGCCAAGTCGAGCGAGCGCTCGACGCCCATGACTCCGCCCTGGATTCCGCCCCAAACAATCCAGTTCCAGCCCGCGCCGTGCCACAGGCCGCCAAGCAGCATCGTGATCATCATGTGAACGTTGGTCCGAAAAGGGCCGTGGCGGTTGCCGCCGAGGGGAATGTAGAGATAATCGCGGAGCCAACGCGACAGCGTCATATGCCAACGTTGCCAAAACTCCTTGATGCTGAGGGAGAGGTACGGCCTGGCGAAGTTTTCCGGCAAGCGGATGCCGAAGAGCAGAGCCGAACCGATGGCCATGTCGGAATAGCCAGAAAAGTCGCAATAAATCTGAACGGCGAACGCATAGGTCGCTGCCGTCAACGACACCGCCGAATAACGCTCCGGAGCCGCGTAAACGTCGCCGACGAGCTTCGACATGACGTCGGCGACGTAAACCTTTTTGCACATTCCGTAAAGGAAGAGGGCCAGGCCGCGACGGAAGGTTTCGCTCGAGGCTGTGGTCCGGCCGGTCAACTGGGCGATCAGCTCCGGCGCGCGGATGATCGGGCCAGCCACGAGGTGAGGAAAGAAGGCGAGAAAGAGCGCGAACTCCTTCAAAGTCTTCACCGGCTCCATGTCGCGCCTATAGACGTCGACGGTGTAGCTGATCGCCTCGA
>JAYWBY010000596.1:0-23915 GCA_043781115.1 Pseudomonadota bacterium | reverse complement strand
CGCGCTACACTCGGAACGACGACGGAGGCGTTGGCTACCAGTATGGCGTCGAGCGTTATTCGTTCTATCAAGTGCGGTTGCACTACGATCTGAACGAGCGCGTGGCATTGATCAACGACTTTTATCACTTCCACGAGGGTTTGTTCGCGGGAGACCGCAAGGGAGAGGAACGCCGGTACCGCAATATCGCGCGAATCAGCTGCCGGCTCTGAACAGAAGCGGGCGGCGCTTTGGGCGCCACGCCAGCAGTATCGGGGCGAGGAGCAGGGCTACGAGCAGGGCAAGCTCCGACCTCGGGCGCGCATCGCCGCTCCACACCACGGCGCAGCCGGGCGATACGCGGTCCAAGTCCGTAAACACCGGCAGGCCCTGAGACGCGGTCTTGTTCACGGAGCTGTTGGCGTTCAGGAAGCCGGATCCGAGCAGCGGCTGGCGAATCGGCTCCTGCGCGATCTTCGGATAGTAGTAGTAGAAATTGAAGCCGTCCTCGAAGTCCCTCGAGTAAAAGCTCGGATCAGCGCCCTCTAGGATAGTCTTCTTTAGTTCGACGAAAGTGATGTCCGGGTAGCGCGCGATCATCAAACCGGCCAAGCCGGCGACCATCGGCGTTGCCATGGAGGTTCCCGACTTGGAATCTAGGGCGGCCCCGGGAACCGTGGAAAGCAGCGCATTGCCCGGCGCGGCTATGTCCACCCAGCGGCCAAAGTTGGAGAATGAAACTTTGCGCAATTGACTGTCGACGGCCGCCACGGCAATCGCGTCGTCAAAGGCGGCCGGGAATTCCATGGTCAGCGTGTCCTCGTTGCCTGCAGCGCCAACCAAGAGCGTTCCACGCTTCTCCCGCATGAGGCGGACGAGCAACCCGACGGAGCGGGAGCGAACGAATTTGCCGAACGAAGCGTTGATGACTCGTACGGCCGAACTACCTTGGTGGCGGAACAAAGCAACATACTTGAACGCGGCGATGATCGAGCTGTCGAGGATTCCCGAGTCCTTGCCGACCTTGCTGACGATCTTTAAAATCATGATCTGGCAGACGGGACAAACGCCGGCCGCGGGGCGCCCGGCTTCGTCGGTCCAAGTGTGGTCGGCGGCGATCAGACCGGCCACGTGCGTGCCGTGCGAGCAGTTGCTGTCGCGGTTGTCGCACGTTTGTCCCGGACCGGCTACGTCGTAAGGCCATACATCGCCGTTGCCCAGGCTGCCTCGCTTTGCGACCGTCGTATTGCAGCCGTGAGTGTCGCGCTCGCAGCTGGCGGCGTTTTGATCTGTGTTCGCCCAGATGCGCGATTTCAGCGCTGGATGTTCGTAGTCGACGCCGCTGTCGAGCACGGCGACGATCGGGCGATTGGCGGAGAGCTGATCATCGGTAGGCGTGCCGGGAACCGTCAGGTCGCGGTTGGCGATCGCGTCGTAGGCTTGCGGCAAATTTATCTTTTGAAGCCACCAGTAGTTGAACGCGGTGTAGTCGGTCGAAAACTTTTTGAAGAGGCCGCCAGGTGTCGTTGACGGGTCGTCGGCGGGAGGAGCGTCTTGCGACAGCCGGCTGATGTAGTTCGGTTCGGCGAACCAGACGGCGCCTGCGCCTTGCCATTGGTCGAGGAGATCCGAGGCGTCTTGTTCGCTGGCGAAATCCACTTGGGTCATGCTGCCGACTAAAGCTTCGTTCGAGAGACGGCTGCCCGCGAGCAACTCGAGATAAGGCGAGCCAAACCCGGAAGGTTCGGAGTCGTCGACCGCGGCGTTCAAGTCGATTGCCGTAAGAAAGCGAATGTCCTTGATGCGCGGGTCGGAAAGATACTGGTCGGCCAAAGCCGAAAAATGGCTTTGATACTCGGCCGCGTAGTCAGTAAAACTCAGGCCCGGACCGCCGGGCAGGCCGCGGAACGTCACGATGTAGCTGTAAGGCAGCGCTTCGCCGCGGACGAGTTGCGCGTGCGTGGCTTTGATAACGACCGGCAGCGCGCTCGGCATCGATGTCTTCGACAGGTGCGCCAACGGGCCCTTGCCGCACCCTTGCGAGAACCCGGCGAAGACTAGGAAACACAGTGTTTTCCAGCGGTAATTAGCCATAACGATTGTATCAATAACATAGATGGAATAAAGTGTCCTACTCTGATGACGGGAGGTCATGAATTGGCGACCAAGGAACGAATCAGTGACGATCTAAAGACGGCCATGAAGGCCCGGGACAAGGAGCGCACGAGCGTGCTCCGCATGATCTTGAGCGAAGTGAAATACGCTCAAGCGGCAGTCAATGCGCACACCGAACTGCCGGAAGAAGAAGTGGTGAAGGTCGTCAGCGGCTACCAAAAGCGTCTCGTCAAATCGCTCGACGACTTCCCCGAAGGCGAACGTCGGGACGCCATTCGTTCCGAAATTAAAATCGTCGACGACTACCTGCCGAAACGCGCGGGCGCCGACGAGACGAAGAAAGTCGTCGAACAGGTTCTCGCCGGGACGAGCGATCGGACGTTCGGACCCCTGATGAAAGAGGTTCTGGCCAAACTTGGGAGCGCCGCCGACGGCAAGCTCGTTAGTCAAATTCTCAAAGAAAAGTTGGCAAACCCTTAATTCGGCTTATCGACAGCGCCGTTCAAGGCGTTTGGGCGTTTCTGCAAACTTCAGGTTTTAACAGTTCCTCATCCGGGGCTCCCGTCAACGGCGTCCAAAAGTCCTCGGCCTCGGCCTTGTGCGGGGCCCGGTCGAGGGGGTAAAATCTACAGAAGTGTTGATAGCTTAAGCTCCGTTTTGGATCCTCCGGCGACTCTGCCCCGCGAGCGTCCAGCCATTCAATATTTTTTCATTGTCACCGATATATAAAGTGCGAGTTTCTCACTCCGCAAAGTCGGCGAGATCAAGCGAGGACGATTGGGTTTTACGCGTCACAATTTGCTGAGTGCGCTGGCATTGGCCGGTGCCTTGAGCGTGGCGTGGCCGGCGTTCGCGAGTGGTGCTAAGGCGCCCGGCGTAAGCTTGACCGAGCTTGGCGCATGGCCGGCCTTGCCGGCGAGCGCCTTGCTTGACCGGACGCTGGTCGCGGGCTTAGCCGGCGTCAGGCTCGCGGATGCGAGCAAAACGACGAAGGTCACGGGCGGCATCGCAGTCGGCGATCTTTTGTCGGCTCCCGCTCTTTCGGTCATTGATCTCATGGCGAAGTCTAACGGCAAAAGCCCGGAAAAAGCTGCTGCGCCGCAAGTGTCGGTGGCGTCGACGCCGGCCGTGACCAAAGAACCGCTTACCGTGCAGGTGACGATTCCCAGCGATCCCACGCAGAAACTTATGGCTAAACCCGTGGTCGTCTTGGCGGACGCGCCGGCAGCGAAGTCGCCTGGCAACGACCCCGCGTTGACCATCGGGAGCAAAGGCCCCGGCATCTTGACCGTGTCGCCGAAGAACCTCAGTTTCGCCAAGGCCGGCATGAAAGTCGCGGTGAAGATCGCCGGCAAAGGCCTCGAAGGCCTGACCCTCTTCGTCCGCGACCAAAACATCGTGGAGCTGAAGAAGCAGACCAACGAACTGATCGCCCGTGGTGCCGGCGCTACCGAACTATACGCGGTGAGCGGTGGCAAGATGTACATCGTGCCGATGACGGTGACCTTCGGCGCCGGGAGCATGGACCTGAAGGTTCCGGAAGCTCTCGTCAGCTTGGACGGCGTTTTCCAGGGCTCGCTACAAAGCGCTCTTTATCCGGGCCTCGAGCAAGCTTCGCAAACTGTCGCGCGAGGTCGCGACGAAGCGACGGGCGCTCCAGCACCCTCATTGAACGATAGCGTCGCGGAAACCGCGCGCGCGGTGCAAGCGCAAGACCGCGAGCTGGATCGCTACTACAGCAGCGACGAAAAACTCTCCTACAAAGCAGTTACCATCCAGATCCTCGATGAACGCTCAGCCCCGGCCGCGGGCAAGATCTTCCCTGTCGCGGGCGCGCAGGTCCATCTCGTCGGCACGGAGTTTACGGCGCGGACCGATTCGACCGGCCATTTGACGATTCGCGACATGCCGGCCCGTTCCCGCTTCTTTTTGGTCATTGACGAGCCGAACGGCCAGATTCGCCCTGGTCTCGCCGAACTTAGAACCGGAGACGACACCGAGACCGGGGTCATCCGACTGAAAGTGATGCGCGGCTTTACCTTTGATGCCCTGGCGAGTATCGCCCAGACGACGCAAGACGCAAGCCTCGGTTCGTATTGCGCCACGGTTACCGATCGCGATCAGACGCGCGCCAGCATGACCGGAGTGAGCGTCCAAGCGGACGTCGCGGCTGAAGGGCCGTTCTACTTCAATTCCTATGGCTACCTCGACCGCGCTTTGAATGCGACGGGACCGGACGGCCGTTTCTGCTATTTCAACGTCTCGCCGGGACCGGTCGCGTTAACGCTCTACGACCAACAAGCCCTCGTCGCGACGCTGCCAGTTTCGACCTACGCCGGCCGCCACGTTGAAGACGGCTTAGTGCTGGGCGGGGAAGTGAAGCTGACGACACGCCTCGCGACCATGGCAACGGCGCACGAGCAACTTGGCTCGGACGTTCGTGTTGCCAACAGCTATAAGACGATTGACTCGATTGATTTCATTCCACTCGGGACGGACGAACCGATGGAGCAGCTCGGCCCGGGTCTGATGGCTACGAGCGATACGCTCCTGCCGCACGCCGGCCGTATTTGGGCCTATGCCCGCGCCGCCGAGTTCGAGCCGACCGTCTATGCCTTCTCTTCCGCGAACGGCGACCGCATCGCGCCCCTCATTCCGCGCGGTTTCGTGGAAGACATGTCACTCTACGCCCAGGTCACTCACAACTCTGATTTGGGCGTCGTGCTCGTCGAGTACGGCACACCGGTCAGCGTCGCGGGTGGGACCCTCAGCATGAAGCTCGTCGACGGCGAAGGCCGCGACGCCGGTGACGGCTGGTATTTCGCGGACTCGCCGGCGACGAAAGCCATTTTCTTCAACGTTCCGGCCGGATCCTACAGCATCTTGGTCGAAACGAACGACGGCTACTGGTTGAGCGCCGAGACGGTGATCGTTTACAACGAGACCGTGTCTTACGTCAGAATGGGCAACGCCATTCGCTTCCGCCGGTAAAGGCTGGCCGTGGTAATCGATCACAAAAACGGCGTCTACTTCTTGTCCGGCCGGTTGGACGAGTATTCCGAATTCGACACCCTGCTCCAGGCCGCCGTACCGCCTTTGAAGCTAAACATCGGCAAGGTCAGTTCGATCAACAGCGTCGGAGTGCGGAAGTTCCTGGGCTTCACGCTGGCGTGGTCGCCGAAGAAGTTCGAATTCCTCGAGTGCACTCCGGAATTCATAGCCAACGTCAACGTCATCCCGCAAATGCTCGGTTCACCGGCCGATGAAACGCAAATCAAGTCGCTTTACGTTCCATATTGCTGCGAGTCGTGCAAGCGCGTCGAAAGTGTGTTGTTCGAGCGCGCCGCGATCAAAGTCAACGACCACAACGAAGTCGTGTTGCCCAAGAAATCCTGCACGAAGTGCGGAGAAACGCTCGACCTCGATGTCGAAGTCAACGAATACTTCATGTTCTTGACCGGCGAAGCGCCTTAGCGTTAGGCGAGCAAATCTTCCGGCTGAATGTCCCTCAGCAAGAAAAAGCCCGGCTTCTGTTGAAGCAACCACCGACCGAGAACCAGCGCGCCCGAGGCAAAGAGCGTGCGAGAGAAGGCCCGGTGCTTCAGCGTAATTTCTTCGTTGTCGCCGAGGAGTCGGATTTCGTGCTCGCCGAAGACGCCGCCGCCGCGCACGGAATGCACGCCGATCTCGCCCGCTTGGCGGGCGCCGCTGCGGGCGGTTTGGATCTTGGTTCCCGTCAGCCCCTCTTGGAGGACTTCGGCCATGAATTTGGCGGTGCCGCTTGGCGCATCCTTCTTCGCCCGGTGATGCGTCTCGACGATCTCCACGTCAAAGCCAAGCTTGGCCAGCGGCGCCGCCGCAAACAACGCGGCTTTGGTGGCTACTAACACCCCAATGCTGGTGTTGGGCGCCATCAGAACCGCGAGGCTCAGAGACTTGGCGAGCGCGGCCCATTGCTTCTGAGCCTTGGCGTCAAGCCCAGTTGTGCCGACCAACACATGTAGGTTTTTCACTTTGCCGAGTGTCAGCGCTTTCAGCAAAAGAGCATTGCCGTCCGGTGACGAGAAGTCCAGAACGAGGTCGATCGGATCCTTGCTCAGCGCGCTAGCCAGAAGTTCCGGCGTCACGGGCTTGCCCTGATAGAAATGCTCGCCTTCGAAGGTTAGGGCGCTGCCGCCGATCAGCCGGAGTCCCTTGCCCAAAGGCTCTAAAAGTACGCGCTGAATCTCTTGGCCCATGCGGCCAGACGATCCGTTCAACCAGACGCCCGCGCCTTGTTTGGCTTTCGCTTTCACTTCACTTGATCCGTTTCAGGGTCTCGGCGGTCGACGAAACCTGTTCTTGGACCCGCCGAAAGCTGACTTCCGTCACTTCCGCCAAGGGTGGTCTGAGGACGTTCTGGCCGATACCTAGGATCGCGAGGGCCGCCTTCAACGGGCATGGATTCACTTCGCAAAGAAGGGCGTCGATAGCTGGCATTAGCGCGCTATGAAACGCCAGAGCCCGCGCTTGGTCGCCTTTGCGGAAAGCTTCCGTGAGGTCGACCATCGCTTTGGGGAAGATGTTCGACACGACGCTGAAAACGCCGCTGCTGCCGACGGCGAGACTCGCAAGATAAGTTGGGTCGTCGCCGGAAAGGTATGGGATACCGGTCTTGGTCAGCGCGCGCGAGAAAAAACCGACGTCGCCGCTCGCTTCTTTGACTCCCCGGACGCCCGCCGCTTGGCAGACGGCGGCGATTTGGTCGACGGTGAGCAGTTGGCCCGTGCGACCCGGGACGTGGTAAAGGCAAAGAGGAATCTTTACGGACTTTGCGATGCTCGTGTAGTGGAGGACCAATCCCGCAGTCGAAGGCTTGTTGTAAGGGGGCGTGACGATCAACAAACTATCGGCGCCCGCGTCTTGTGCTAGGCGCGAGAGTTCAACCGTTTGCTGCGTGTTGCTCTCGCCGGTTCCGGCCATGAGCCGCACCTTCGGGCTCAAGACAGTGCGCGCTTTGCGCAGCATCGACAGCTTTTCCTGCACCGTGAGCGTCGGCGACTCACCGGTCGTGCCGCTGATCACGACGCCCTGAACGCCCGCCTCGGACTGCATGTTCAGAAGTTTTTCGAACGCATCCCAGTCAATCTGCTGATCTGGCCGAAACGGCGTCGCTAGAGCCGTCCAAACTCCATGAAACTCGTCACTGTTGCGGTTTAGCGCTGCCATGGTCGGTCGAACCTCCGGGAACGCCGTTAGTTTCCTTGGACGGCTGGACGGAGTCAACGATTTTGCTGGGAGGCGCGGCGCTGGCGGAGGCGTCCCGGTAAGGGATGTCTGGACGGAGTTCGAGGATGTCGCTCCTTGGCCGGGTCTTCAGTCCGCAGCCCGCCGACACCGACGAAATGGTCAAGGCTATGAGCAGCGGTGCGGCCAAGGTCACGGCTCGTTTGAATGCCTCGGAAAGGCGGCGAGCCCGGGCCATCGTCGACGTCTTTTCATTCGAGGAGTTGCGCATCATACCAGTATCTTCCGCCATCGAAATCAAGGTTTCCAGCGACCGAGGCAAGAGGCTCAAATGGATTCTCGGTAATTCGCCGATCAAGAGTTGCGTCGGCGCGAGCTGGTTCTTGGTCAAATACTCGAACAGCGCGACCGTGGCGTCGGAAGCTTTGGGCGGCGTAACGCCGGCTGCGATCAAATCGAAAGCGATGCGTCGCTTGACCGATTCGGGGTAGCGACCATGACCGACAGCGTGATCTTGGCTCAACGACGCCAAACTGGCGCTGGCGACGAGCTTCAGGGCTTCGTTGATGCCTTGGATGCAGGACGAGAGGTTGCGGCGGCGCACCTCCCATACCATGATGCTTTCGGAGCGAGGCAATTCGAAAAAGTTAAGGCGCTGGCATTCCGCTTTCAGCCATTCGCACGCGACGACGACGTCGTAGGCGGCTTCCGTGCCAGTGTTCGCGGCGAGTTGTTCCGAGATTTCCGCGGCGGCATCAGCGACCAAGGCCAAGGCTTGCGAGACTTTGCGCTTGGCCTCCGACTCGCTGTGGGTGGGCAAGGAGTGCGATACCAAACCCTTGAAGCCCAAGGCTTTCGCGATGGCCAGGTCGATCAGGTGATCGGCTTCGGTCGTCGGCGCCAGGTCGTTAGGATTCATCAGCGACAAGGTCTGGACGCCCTCTTCGAGCAAACGACAAGACTCGGCCAGGGATTCGGAGAAGTCGACGATGACGGTCGAATAAAGCGTCTGACGCTGGCAGCGACCGCCTTGATAGATGTAGAACGGGCGGTTGAACAGCAGTTCGGCCTTTTTAACCAACGCTTGGCCTAGTTCGGCGATGGTCATCTGCGTCTCTTGCAAATTTCCTCGCAGCGTGTGGCGAACGAGGTTCAGGCAGAGGCCGAGAGCGCCGAAGCGCGCCGTCATCACGCCGAGGAATTCCGCATGCTGTCTGTCGAGTTCGATCAGGAGCGAGCGTTCGCGTGACTCCGGTGCGCTGTTGATCCCGCTCAACACAAGGCGCAGGTTGTCCGTGTCCTTCAGGCTAATGACGCCGTTCTCACATAGAGCACTGGCGGTAGACGTCAGGAAGTCGACGACCAACGCATTGTCGAGCCTTTGAAACGCCTGCCAATCGATCGCATGTTCGACCACTTCGTCCTCCCAAGGCGGCTCTGGGTCCGGTTTTCGCGGAAAAGCCCTAGTCTTCGATTAAACCACAAATCGGCGGACGCGCGATGCTGAAGCGAGCTGGTCACATTAATATACCATCCACCCTGCCGTTCTTTGGCGTTCTGCCAATGAATCATGGGGTTTTACAGAAGGGAATGGAGTTTGCACTGGAGGTAAGAGTTGGCCGGCTGGCCAACAAGTACCGTCTTTCGGGGGGAGGACCAGGTGCGCAGAATCTCGATGCTACTGCTAGCGGCAGGCCTCGGGCTTGGAGCGATAGCTCGGGCTGGCGAGCGTGAATTCGGCGCCGTGGTGTCGCTGACCTATGGGTTCAAGCCCGAGTTCTACAAGAGCGAGGGCGACGGCAGATACCTCGTGGGAGCCCTGAAAGGCGAAATGACCCAGGAGAACTCTTGGGGCGTCTCCGTCACGGAATCGGTCGAATCCGTCGAGCACCCCGAGAAGGTGACGGCCGCCGCCGATCCCCTCGTCCGTTTCTCGCTTCTGAAGAATCCGCTCGCCGACTTTGGTTTGAGGCTTTCCCTAAGCCTCGAGCTGTCGCCGGGTCTGTCACTCGCTAGCCGGGATCGTCATTTCTACGGATACCTTCGCCCGGCCGCCGGTGTGTCGACCACATGGGGCTCGGCGGTCGTCGGTATTGGCGCGTCGGTGGCACGTCGCTTTTATCGCTACACACTCGACAAAAATGGCGTGCCCACCCAAGTCTACTCGAAGAACGGCTTTATCTTCGCGAGCTATGACTTAGGTGCGGGATTCAGCGCTTCGGCCAATCTCGGCTACATCGAAACCGTCTCGTACGCCGGCCCCGTCCATGATTCCTATTCGAACTCTTTGGGTCTGGCCTACGCGGCGACCGAAGCCTTGTCGCTCGAAACCGGCATCTCAAGTAGCGACTCGCAGCGCTCGCCCAACGGCGACGACAACAACGAGTTCACGCTCTACAAGCAGAACAAAACCGAAATGTACGTCAGCGCGGCCTACGCGCTTTAACCCCGGGGGATGGATCATGCACGCGTTTACGAACTCAAGGACGAGACGAACCACGGTCTTGCTTGCGCCGCTGCTGTTCCTCGGTTGGGGCTGCGCGGTGAAGCCAAAGGAAAAGGTCGCGCACGGCGAAGACCACAACCTCTTCAAAAAGGTGGAACTCCTGGGACGGCCGCTCGAAGAAGTTCAAGCCGACGCGCGGACCGAGTCGGGCAAAGCGACCGCCAAGGCCGACGTCACCGCCGAGTTGAACGCTCTCCTCGCCAGAGTAGATCCGGCAAGTGACGCGGTAGCGTTCGACATCTCGGAGTCTTACCTGACGGTGAGCACCGAGGTTGCGGGAGTCAGGGCGCCGGTCCTCCAGTTCGCCATCAAAGGTCACTTCGACCTGAGCGCGCAGGCAAACCCTGACGGCGTCGAGACGCAATTTCTCGTAAAGGACACGGCCTCCCACCTACGTTGGCAGGAGCGGGCCTACGTCGAGGTCGACCCGGCCGATCCCCTGCTGATCAAGGCAAACGACGACACGCTGAAAAATCTCTACTCGGTCGCGACGCTCCGCGGCCAAGTGACGACGTTCAACAGCGCCGCTGACTTACCCTGGTTGACGCCCGAAGATCGGGCCGACCTGATCGCGACGTTCAAACTTACTGCTGGCCAGCAGCTCGTCACCGAACTCACGCGTCGCAACTTCACCCTCTACCGCGTCGAGTCCGACAAATCACGCACGGTTTTGGCCCAAGGCCCGGTGACCTACTTCGACCTTAGCCAGAAGAAGGACGACCGGGAGCAATTGACGCCCGAGTTAGTCCGGGACAGGGATCAAGCTGACTGGAGCGGCCGCGCCTTCGTCGAAATCGACGCTGAGACTATCCATTTGGCAAAGCCGCAGGCTGACCTGATGGACAACCTCTACGACAAAGCGGCTTTGACTTCTAAATCCCGAAAACTCGGCGGCAAGGATACGCCGCTCCTCTCTAATACGCTGAACCTCGCGGCCCTACTCGCCGAAAGCGCCATTTCCTTGAACCTTGCCGATGAAGTCACGTTAAAAGTGACCGAGAAATCGGTCGACGTCTTAAAGAACGGTGAACTTGTGATGAAGTACGCCGTCTTGGGTCACTTCGACATTGCGCCAAAAGTCGACGAGCAAGGCGAGGTCACCTCAATCCTTGAGAGGAATTCAAAAGACCGCCCGTGGCAGCTACGTCGCTACGTCGCCGTCGACCCTCGCGACCCAGAGCTCGTCCATGTCGCGACCGACATCGCCGACAACCGCCACGAGATCGCGGAGAAGTCAGCGATCGCCGGCAAATGCTTCGCGGTAGATGCCGTCCCGATGCTGGCCATCATCCCCGCAATCAAAAAAGAGATGAAGGCCGCCGAAGCTAGCGGCAAAGTCTGTCTCGAAGTCACGCAGACCGTCCTGTCGGTCTATCTCGACATCCTCTGGACTCGTCGCCTGCTACTGACTTACGACATCTCCTCGCACTTCGACGTCGGTCACGACGTGTCACTCGACGGGCGTGAAACGTCGAGCACGTTGACGCGGAACCAAGCCAAGGCCAACTGGCAAGACCGCGCCTATCTCGAAGTCAACGCCGCGAACCCGCAAGTCGCGAAAAACCTAGTGGCGCCGCACTCCCTGTCGAAGACGGCTTTCGAAGGCGAGTTCCTATACACCGCAACCGTCACTGAGGCTCATTCTGAGAACGGCTTGGTCTTCGAAGGCTGGACTCTCCAAAGTCCAGACCGGCTGAACTTGGTATTCTCCGAAGACTCGCTCACCGCCTACAAGCTCAACGAGACGCTCAACACGTCCGGTGCGAAGTCTCCGGTGCTGCGCTACAACGTCGACCAATTCGACGTCGGACGCGTCAAGAACGGCTACGGCGACCTGACGAACGTCACCGCCGAAGACCGCGAAAAGCCGTGGTCCGCCCGCAAGTTTGCCCGCGTCGACTTCTCGAGCAACCAAATTCCGTCCTACTTCAACGACTTGCTCGGGGTTGAAAAGCTCTACTACGGCATGGTCTTCTCCGCCAAGAGCACGCTGCTCGGTGAAATCAAAATCGAGGACGGCATGATTGCGTTCGACACGGAAGAAGTCGTGACGCCGAACGCGCGAGCAGACTTCACGGGGTCCGGCGAAACGCAACTCGAGCCTGTCGCGATCAAGATCCACCACACTCTGCTTAAGGTCGGCACGCGGCCGTACCAAGCCAAACCTTACGACGCGCTCGACTTCGCCAAATTCGGCTACTTCGACGTCACCGAAGCGGGCCTCGACCCGATCTTAGGCAAGACTGACGATACGCTGAAGCACTACATGCGTCGCTTCGACCTCACCGGGGGCAAGCACATCAACTACTACCTGTCACCCGGCTTTCCCGAAAAATACCGCAGCGTCGCCCACGAAGTGGTCGCAGCGTGGAACGTCGCCTTCAAAGCCGCCGTCGGCCGCGAAGACGTGGTCATCTTGAACGAGAACGCCGTCATCGATGCGGCCGACCCTCGTTACAACATGATGGTGTTCGTCGACGGCCGGAACGATCAGGCTCCACTCGGCTTCGGCCCATCGTTCTTTGACCCGACTACCGGCGAAAACATCTCTGGCAAGGCCTACATTTACGGCGAAGCGATTCGCCAGGTCATGGGCATGGCCTCCGACTTCTACGACCTGGGTACGGGGGCCCGCACGGTCGAAGACTTCTCGGTCGCGACGTCGCCGCGCGGCGCCGGCTCGGTGGCCGTGGCGACGAGCCGAGGCGTGACGCCGCTTCGTCCGGCGGCGATTGCTCTGCCGACGTCGCGGACAGCGGCACTGTCCTTCACCCGGTCGACTCCCTCACCATTCAAAGTCGCCGACTCTCTGCGTTTGCTCGCGTCGACTTCCGGACTCTTGCCGGCTGCGACTTCCAACGATGCCGCTGTCGGTTTCGCGTCTTTGACCAGTGAGTTGAAGGCCAGAGTGCCTCAAGTCGGTGGAGTGAACGCCGAGGCCCGCTTCCAAGGCTGTCTGATGGATCCCGAAGCTCACATCGTCTCGGCGGTGAAGTTCATCCAGGCCCATCCGGGCATGAGCAAAGAACAGGTCATGGCGGAACTCGAGAACCGCATGGTGTTCACGACCTTGCTGCACGAGACCGGCCACAATCTCGGCCTGCGCCACAACTTCCAAGGCTCGTTCGACGAAACCAATTATCCGCCCATGTATCACAAACTGAAATCCCTCGGAGACGATGCAGCCTCCGACCCGACGCTGGCTGGCGAGTGGATTTACAAATACCGCGGCTCGAGCGTAATGGACTACAACGACGACTTCGAGGCGCTGGACAAAGCTGCCGGCCCTTATGACGTTGCCGCCATCAAATTCGGCTATGGCGACAAGCTCGAAAAAGTTGTGGGAGCTGACGAGTTCGGCGCTCTGCTCACCGAAGACCTTCCGAAGAGCGAGTTCGACCAACTGACCGCGGATCTTCGCGCCGCTAACCCGGCGGCTAGCTGGAACTCGATCGACGCCAAGGCAAGCCAACAATTGGCGGTCCGTCCGTACCTCTTCTGCACGGACGAACACGTCGAAAACGACCCGACCTGTAAACGCTTCGACCGGGGTTCGACGATGGCGGAAGTCACCGCTTCGATGATCCAAGACTACCAGACGATGTATGACCTTTACGGCTTCCGTCGCGGCCGTCGGATGTTCACCGGATCGTCGAACTCGATTCTATCGCGTTTCATCCTGCCGATGCGTCAACTGGTCGACGAGTACATCTATAACATCATCTTCAGCACGTTTCCGCACCAAGATGCGGCGGACGGCTCGGCGCAGCCTGCCAGCCCGGCGGACTACGTCAACGCCATCAATCAGAGCTTGGACTTTTTCAACGGTATCCTCGACTCGGTGGAACCCGGTGAATACCATCTCGACAAGCCGACGGGCGAGTTGGTCAGCGGTCGCGCCACCGAAGCGGACGCGAAAAACGTCGTCATCGGCCTTAAGACCGGCAAATACTTGCTGCCGCGCTTCGAGATCGTCGGTCATGAAGAGCGCGTGATGAACCGGGGGGTCGAACTCGACAAGATCGGGGTGCTCTGGGCGATGTCGATGCGCGGCTTCCCGGCCGAGAAATACATGCGCGCCAACCTCAGCGCGAACTACTTCGACCTCTTGAAGAAGTTCACGATGGCTCGCTTCTCCTCGGTGGTACGCGAAGACGCGAAGATCGACCTCTTGGCCCAAAAGGGGGAGGACGGGGACTTCCACCCGGTCAGCGACCCCTCCTTCGTCGTCGATCCGGCGAACCCGGATCAGCTCAAGGTCAAGATAAAGCCGTCCTCGAGCCTGGCCGTCCAAGAATACGCGATGATGTTCAGCGCCGCGAACTTCGACACCAGCGCCGACCGGACCTTCGGCGATTACGTCGATTACCGGATCAAGGGCATCGACGCGGCCCTCCCTGACGGCGTAACGGCGGCCGAGTTCACTTCGACTTCGGGACTTCACACTTATGTGGTGCCGAACTCGGCTGACGGTTTGTCGATCAGCTACCAGATAGGCCTGAAAGCGGCGGAAGCCGCGGCGAAACGGGTCACCGCTCAGGAAGGCATGGCCGCCGCCGGCGACTCGGCAGCACTCATGGCGCAGGCAATCGCTCGCTTCGGTGACGCGTGGGCTCTCGGCGAAGGCGTGGCGATGCCTGAAAGCATCGTCGGGATCTTGCAGGGGAACTTCGACAACAACTTGCCGATCCTCGGGCTAATGGTCGACCAGTGGATGGCTGACGCCACGGAGCCAGAGGCCATCGCTAGTCTGACCGCGGCCAAAGATGCCTTGAACCTGGTGCTTGACCAATATCAGGCCGTCGCGGCAGCGCGCGCCGTGTTCGCCACGACGGTCACGGATGCGGAGAAGGAGTTGACCAAGTATGAGTCTGAGTTGATCCGCCTGAAGAACGTCTACAATCTTCTGAAGTGATTCTCGAAGTGTTCGATTAAGATAGGGGGATGAACATCTTATGGTTCATCCCCCTAGGTTTTTTGACGGGCGCTCTCGGCACGCTGATCGGCGCGGGTGGCGGCTTCATGCTGATGCCGATCCTGATGCTGCTTTATCCTGACGACCAGCCGGAGCTTCTGACGTCGATCTCGCTCGCGGTCGTTTGTCTGAACGCTCTCTCGGGGTCCGCAGCCTACATCCGGATGCGACGTGTCGACTTTCGCGCGGGCCTGATATTCGCTTTAGCCGGGCTACCAGGGACGTTTATCGGCGCGCTCGTCAATGCGTCGCTCGATCGCCAAATCTTCGACGTGATACTTGGTGGCTTCTTGATCGTCATGGGTAGCTACTTGATCTATCGGACGACGAAGGCAGCGCCGACCTTTAAAGGGGATGAGACCTCCACTCGCCGCGACTTCAATATCCCCGTGGGCGTCGGCATCAGCGTCGTGGTCGGCTTCCTTTCAAGTCTCTTTGGCATCGGCGGCGGCATCATCCACGTGCCGGCCTTGGTTTACGTCCTGGGGTTTCCGGCTCATATCGCGACGGCGACGTCGCACTTCGTGCTGGCCATCACGACGTTTGCCGTGACGCTCTACCACTGGTGGACCGGGGGCTTGGATGGCGGTCTCTATCGAGCGTTGGCGCTTGGCCTCGGCGTGATCTTCGGCGCTCAGGCAGGCGCCGTTCTCTCGAAGAAAGTGCGCGCAACCTGGATCATAAGGTGCCTTGCCGTCGGGTTGATCACGGTGGGCGCGCGCGTGTTTTTTCGGGCCCTATTCCACTAGGCTGACTTGCGCTCGAGTTCGGGCTGTGCGGCAACTTGGCCGAGTACTTCAGCAACGACTACTGTAATGTCGTCAGCCAAAGGCGCCGTCCCGTTGTACTTGAGGACGGTTTCGATCAAGCCCTTTTTCATGTCGTCGATCGGGCCGTCCGCCAAGGCGGTCAGCGCCTTGTTGAGTCCGAGGAGGCCCCAGGCATTGCCGTCGGCGCCTTTGCACTCGGTCATGCCGTCGGTATAAAAGAGAATCTTGTCGCCCGTCTTCAAAGGGAACGTCTTTTCGCTGGCCGTGAGGCCCTCGTACATGCCGAGAATGCCGCCCCGCACGATCAGCTGTTTGTAGCGGCGACGCGCGGCGTCTTCCTTCTTGCTTAGGCGCTCATCGTCAACAGAGCGAGGAATGACCGCGGCGAAATTGTGGCCGGCGTTGGCGATGATGACTTCGCCCTTGTTCGAGTCGATGACGGCTGCCATGAAGGTCATCGTCAAGCGACCGTTGCCGGCGAGCCATAATAGCGAGTTGATCTGTTCGAGGACGGCGGTCGGGGATAGCGTCGCATTGCCGCGCTTCTTGTTGCCTTGGGCAATGACCGTGGCGCTGGAATAGACCATCGCCGTGATCAGGGCGGCAGGGACGCCGTGGCCCGTGGCATCGGCAATACAAAGGAAATCAACGCCGGGAGACAGATTGAAATGGCCCCACCAGTCGCCGCCACATTCCGAGGCCGTTTGGTGGCGCCCGGTGATTTTCAAGGTGCCGCAGTCGATCGATTGGTCCGGGATGAAGGTCTTCTGCACCATCTGGGCGGTGTCGAGTTCGGTCGCCATGCGGGCCTTCTCGACACTCTCCTTCAGCAGATGCTGAATTTGTTGGGCCATGTACTGAACCGCTTGCCCTAGCCCGCCAATCTCGTCGCGGCTCCGAGGCATGGTCAGGTTTTCGAAGTTGCCACCGGCGACGTTCTGCGTGGACTGGGCCACGAGGCGGATGTTCTTCGTCATTCCGGAAGCAACGAAGTAACTCAGGAGCACCGAGATCAGGACGAACATCCAGGCCCAAAGGGCGGTCCGCTTCACGATGCTGTCAATGGCCATATAGGCCTGTCGTGCGTCCCGTTCCATGACGATGATCAAACCGAGGGTAGCCAGCGTGTAGTAAGAGCCGAGGCTGTCGTTGCCGCCGGCTCGTTCAATCTTCCTGAAACCGAACGGCGCGTCGCCGCTCAAAGCCGTTTTCGCGAGTTCGGAGTCTTTGAGGGATTTGCCTTCGACGACCGCCGCGACCACTTGCGAAGCGAACACTCGGCCTTGATTGTCGACCATGAAGCTTTCGATCTGCCCTGACTTCGGCAAGGCCGCCGCCAAACGCGTTTGCCAAACCGACAAGACGGCCCAAAGCCGGCCAGCGCCGGTCTTGGCTTCAAAAGGAATGGCGAGCGAGAGGATCGGAACGTGCAGGTCAGGCGCGTCGTTTCTCAGCAGTAGTTTTTCTTTGTTCGTCCCGGCGAGTGTCTTCACCCAAACCAAAGTCTTGGTTTGAAGGTCGGTTGCCAGTTGCTTTGGATCTTTGTCGTCGAAGCGCTTCTCCTCTTCGCTGGTCGCGGTCCAGGCGAAGACGCGCGAGTCGACGCCTTTCGGGGTCTCTTCCAATACTTCGAAGGCCACCAACTCCCGATTGGACGCGACGAAGCTCTGGGCGAGGTCGTTCCACTGCGCCCGGTCCTGCCGGTCGAGGTTGTGCATCGTCAGGGCGATCTGGCCCGTCCAGTTTTCGACGACGGACTCGACCGAGTTCGCCGCTTCTTGCGCTTGGCGAACCATGTCGTCCGCGATCTGGGTGTCAAGGTAGGTGCGAAAATAACCATGATTTTGAAGAGATACGCCGAGAACGGCCATCACCATGCAGATCACGATGAGGCCGAACAGTTTGGCGCCGATGGAACGGAAGAAGGGAACTTCCAAGGATTTTGGTCCTCTTTTGCCGAGCGGCCAAATGGTCGACTCGCGAAACCTATCTATGACTTGGTTTCGGAGGATTAAGAGGAAAACTGAAGATGCCGATGCCATGGCCATGGCGAAAGTACAGACAGCCGAGCCAGTCGTCTTGGTGCCGATCAACGCATTGCCCGCGTGGGGCGCCGTTTTGTTCGCGGGCGTCTGGGCCTTGCTTTTTGGCCTGACCATTCAGCAGATCTACGTCGGCGAAGAGGTCCGAGAGCGTCCGTCGAAGAGCATTGGCACTCTGGCGTCCCATGAGGGAACGGTACAGTTTAGGCCCGCGGACAACGCGATCTGGAATTCCACGGCGCGAAACCACCCTTTCTATGATGGCGACATGGTCGCCACGGGCGACTCGTCGCATGCCGTCGTTCGTTTCGCCGACGGTAGGGAGTTGGAAATCGCGGAAAACAGTCAGATAGCGTTGAGAACGGAAGCCGACAAGTCGTCCAATCAATACGGCTCCATTGTCACTTTGCTGCGCGGGACCCTCGCGGCTAGGAGCGCACCGACAGAGGCCGGAGCGCCAGCGCCGCTGAGGATTCTTTCGGGTGGCAAGGTGTTCACCATCAACAAGGCGAACACCGCCGTCGACATGGAAAAAACCCGAGGCGCCAGCGTTCCATTGGTCAAGAAAGTCAGGGGTACGGTAGAAGTGCAGTCCGGCACAACTCGGGCTACGATTCGCCAGGAAGGTAACGCGTTGATGATCGCAGCGCAGAATCCCGCCGATCAAGCAAGCGTCGACTCGACGCTGGGAGACATCATTACCGAGATCAAAGGCTTTGAAGCCGCATTGCGGCCTTTGGAACACACGGTCTTTTGGGTAAATTCGGTCGAGCCCAACGCCAGCCAAGACACCCAGTTGTCTTTCGAGTTGACGCCCCCGGCCAAAAAACTCCCGAAAGATTGGGCGCCGGCGTTGAAGCTCGCGAGCCTCGAGACACCCACTTCTATAGTTGCCGGTCGGGCCGGGGAATCGGCGCAAAAGTTGGTCGTCCCTCTTTCCGTGCTCCTTAGAAATGCCACGATGGGTGGCGGCGGGCCGCTTGCCGGTGTCGCCGTCGGACTATCTCCGGGCGCCCGTTTGGCGTATGCGAGGGCGGCGCAGAGTTTTCAAGCCGAAGCGGCGCGCATGGTTTTTCACTCCCTTCAGTCGCTCCCGGCAGTGCCTGTCCTTCTTCAAGTGCAGCATTTGGCGGTCGACGCGCCGAATCGGGCGTATCTCTTGAACGACGAGTCCAGCGTCATGCCAATGCCGACGATCGCTCTCCACTTTAAATCGGGACGGGACTTCGCGCCGTTTGCGTCGCTGCTTCCCGCTGCTGGGACGTTTCGCGTCGAAGCCAAGGACATTTCTTATAAAGGCGGAGGGCTTTACTTCGTTCGCGACGGAGTGTTGATCGGGTCGCTACAGGTGCCAAAGGCGACGAATGTGACGAGAGAGGCTGTCACGATCGCCGAAAAAGTGCGAGCCGACATTCTCTATCGCGGCGATGCCGACGCCTTTCTGCCCATTCCCAAGGACTCGTTCTCGAGCGCCCAAAGGCTCAAGCAGTACATAGGAACCGCGGCCACGATCTACGTCTTGGCCGGCACCAAAGTCGTCAGGGTCAACTCGTCTTTCATCGAAAAAGAGGCCTCGGTCGTGGAGTTCATTGCTCGGGCCGGATCGGTGTTCTTGAAGCCGGTCGAAATCGTGCCATTGGCAAAAGGGAGCGAAAAGTGAACATTAAGTCAGCGAACGGCTTCGTCTTTCTCGAAGGCTACATCGATGAATTCGCCGAATACGGAGAACTCCTGAAGGCGCCGCGCCCGCTGAAGATCAACATGCGCGGCATTCAGTCGGTCAATAGCCAAGGCTTCAAAATGTGGATCAGCTTCGTCGCCCAAATTCCGGAGCATCTTCTGGAACTTTACGAATGTCCGTTGGCATTCATCGACCTCGTCAATTTCGTGCCCGCGGCAGCGTCGAAGAGCGGCGATCCAGGACCGATCAAGAGCGTCATGGTCCCGTACAGCTGTCTGAATTGCGCCAAGCCCGGAGCACTGGCTGTCGAGGTCGCGCGGCTACGAATCAACGGCTCCGAAGTCACCGTCCCGCCGCTCGCCTGCCCCTCGTGCAAGAAGCACGTGATCATGGAAGTGGATCCGGACGATTACTTCGTCTTCCTCTGCGCTTAGACGCCCTAGAAGTGGAACGTCACGTAGGTTTGGATTAGGAAGTCGTTCGTCGGCTTGTCGTCTTCGTTCGTTTTCCACGCGTCGCCGGGTAACGCCGCGGCCGTCGACACGCCGAGGTCGGCTTCACGGCCGACTTTGTACGAATAAGTCAGGTCGAGTTCGGTGCCTAGGCTTTTGCCGTAGAACCCTGCAGGGCGATCGCCACTGGCATCGTCGGTCGTGCCCTTGATGGCGTTGTAGTGCTTTTTGACGTCGCCGGGGACGGTTTGGTTCAGCTGGGCCGTGATCAGCTTCACTTCTACGCCTCCGTTCGCGATGCTTTCGTAGCGGTAGCCGAGGGCTGCGAGCGTGGAGTTGACCATGCGCGATGGGTTGAACGCGCCATCGACGATGAGATTGTCGGCTTCCGGCCGGGCGTTGAAGAGCAGCAGGGCTGGCTTGAAGTTGCGATGGAAGGCGATGGCCGTGGCTTTGTTGTTTCGGTCGTCGAGGCCGAGACCGTTGCCCGGCAAATCACTGGTGCGATAGCCGTCGTTGTCGCCTGGGGCGAAAGCGTAGTTCAGGAAGACGACGTGGCGGGACGCATCGCCCTTGTTGTATTCGGTCGGGCCCAAAGCGGCGCCGGAGTGACTGACGGTCCAATCGATGCCGCCGGCGAAGGCGATCGAGTCGAGCTTGTTGGTAGCGACCGTGCCGGAGTCGTCGTACCGCTGGCCGCCCATATCAATCCAGTTGGGGTCTTTCGACTTGCCCATGCGGAAAAGCACCTCGTTCCGGAAGGCAAGGTCGCCGAGGAAGAAGCCGGTATAGAGGTCCATGAACTTAAGGTCGGTGTTGGAGCCGCCGACTTCTTTGCTGCACGTCGCGGAGGAAGGCGGACAGTTCGGATCGGCAACATCGTCGTTCGTCGCGTAGGCTTTCGAGCTGATCTGGGCCACGTAGACGCCGATTTGTTTGGTGAACGTCGCGCCGGCGTTGGCCTTCCGGTCGTCGTAGCTGATCGCAAAATAGTATTGGTCGATGTCGTCGCCGCTGTCGTTGGCGCCGAACCTTCTTTGATGCGTCGCCGTACGAGTCTCGCGGTCCACTGCCGCCCCGGTTTCGGCGAGCTTGTCGTAACCGACGGTGAAGCCGAGGGTTTGCGTTTTCGAGATGTTGATGTCGCAGCTGACACCGTCGTAGATCGAAGCGTCGGTGGCGAACGGTTTGTCCCCGGAGTCCATGAAAATACCGAGGCCCCAGTCGCGGCCGCGACGACCGGCCTCGACGATGCAATAGTCGAAAGCGTAGCGAATGTAGGCTTTGGTGACGTGAGGCGTGTAGGGCCGATAGCCCGGTTCGCCGGTGTTTTGATGTTTGCCGGCGCAGGGATGCGCGGGATCGGTCGTGTTGGGTTTCTCCCCGGTGCGACTCTCCTCGCATTCACGCGGCTCCGCCTGGTCGCCGAGATAGGCTTCCCGCGGATTGTCGAACAGGCGGAACTCCAAGAACATGCTCGACTGATCGTTGAAGCGAGCCTCGCCCTTCAGGCGAAACGTTTGCTCGACGGCTTGGTACGTGCCGGAGTGTTTCGAGAAGCCGGGGTTGGTCTGCGTCTCGCCTCTCAGGCCGTAGTTGCCCTCGCCGTCGACGAAGAAGCCGAGTGCTTGGGGAGCAAAGACAGTGACCAGACCAACGACAGGAAGAGACAATCGCCACAACTTCATAGAACGTCCTTTGTTTGACGTCATTCCCCGGGCCGCAGCGGCCCCGGGACGAGGTTTGACATTGCCACAATAAGCCTATTCCCCGCTATCGTTCTCATCCGAGTCACCGAGCTCCCAGCGCAGGCGTTGTACCCGCTTGCACCAGCCGGTTTCGTCGTCGATCGTCGCTACGATGGCGGTCAGCCAGGGGTCGCCCGTGGCCGGTTCGAACTTCTTCTTTTCTCCGGTCAGGAACCGGCCGATTGCCGCCTCTTTCCGAATGCCGATGACCGAGTCGTAGCCGCCGGTCATGCCAATGTCGGTGATGAACCCGGTTTTGCCGCCAAGTACGCGCTCGTCGGCCGTTGGAACGTGAGAATGGGTGCCGAAGACCAGGGAGGCCCGTCCTACCAGGTGCCAGCCCATTGCCTGCTTTTCGCTGGTCGCCTCGGCGTGGAGATCGACGATGCGAATTTTGATGTTGGCCGGAACTAGGGCCATCAGTTTATCGACCGCTTTGAAAGGGCAGCGGTTGTCGCCGACCATGAAGGCTTTGCCGAGGAGATTGATGACGGCGAAGCGGGTGCCGTTGGTAGCCGTGAGTAGTTTTAGCCCCCACTCTTCGCGCTCGACGTTGGCCATGTTCGCCGGCAGCACCATCTTGTCGGCTCGCGGGAAATAGTCATAGATCTCGCGCTTGTCGTGCCAATGGTTGCCCATCGTGATGCAGTCGATGCCGAGGTTGCCGACGAATTCCTTGTAGATCTTTTCCGTCATGCCGAAGCCGCCTGCGGCGTTCTCGCCGTTGACCATGACGAAATCGGGGCGGAACTCCTCGCGGGCGCGACCGATCAGGCGCTCGAGGCAGCGCCTTCCCGGTTTTCCCATAATGTCGCCCATAGCCAGGACGACTGTCACTTGGCGAAGTCCGTCGACCGGCTTTCACGTACGACGGTGACCCGCACCTGGCCGGGGAAGGTCATTTCTTGCCTGAGTTTGGACGCGATGTTGTTGGCCAAGTCGACGACTTCGGCGTCAGACACCCCGGTCGGCGTCACCATGGCGCGCACTTCGTTGCCGGCTTGCATGACATAGGCATCCTCGATGCCGGCGAAGCCTTTTACGAGCTTTTCCATGTCGCCGAGGCGAGTCAGATAGGTCTCCATAACCTCACGCCGGGCGCCTGGGCGCTTCGACGACAGGACGTTGGCGGTGTGCAGGACGACCGCGTAGGGGCTCGCCTGGCCGATGTCGTCGGAATGGTGCAGGCGAATCGCCTCGACCACTTGTTCTGGCTCGTCGTATTTGGCGCATAGGTCGCCGCCGATCTGCGAGTGATGGCCTTCGGTGTCTTGGTCGACGCCCTTGCCGATGTCGTGAAGGAGGCCGCAGCGTTTGGCGCGCTTGATGTTCAGGCCCATCTCGGCAGCCATGATGCCGCAGATGTGGGCGGTCTCGACGGCGTGTTGCAAGACGGTCTGGACGCCCGTCGTCTTGAACTTGAGCCGGCCCAATCCCTTGATCAGCTCCGGATGCAGGTCGGTGATGCCGACGTCGAACGCGGCTTGCTCGCCCGCTTCGCGGATGA
Source organism: Pseudomonadota bacterium (assembly GCA_043781115.1). Lineage (GTDB taxonomy): Bacteria > Bdellovibrionota_B > Oligoflexia > Oligoflexales > CAIYRB01 > CAIYRB01. The sequence goes on along the minus strand of JAYWBY010000596.1, from coordinate 914 downwards.
TCTGGTCGAATTCAGTGGCGACGCGCTTGGCGGTCTCGTCGATCCGGGCCGGGTGAATGCGGCCATCGGCGATCAGTCGTTCGAGCGTGATCTTGGCGATTTCGCGGCGGATCGGGTTGAAACACGAGATGATCACGGCCTCGGGCGTGTCGTCGATGATCAAGTCGACGCCGGTGGCCATTTCGAGGGCGCGGATGTTTCGGCCTTCGCGACCGATGATTCGGCCCTTCATGTCGTCGCTCGGCAGGGCGACGACGGTGATCGTCGAGTCGCTGACGTACTCTCCGGCGACGCGTTGCACCGCAAGGCTGACGACGGCGCGGGCGCGCTCTTCGGCGTCCTTCTTCGTCTGCTCCTCGATCTGGCGGAGCTTCTCCTTCGCTTCGATGCGGGCTTCCGCCTCGAGCGACTTGATGAGCTCGCGTTTGGCTTCCTCCGGCGACATCTTGGCGATGTTCTGCAGCGTGCGGCGCGCATGGTCGAGCGTCTCACTGCATTCGAGCGTCAGCTTCTGATAGTTCTGTTCCTCGCGCTGCATGCGCGTTTCGAGGGTTTGCAGATCTACTTCTCGCTTCTCGACGATCTCAAGTTTCTTCTCTAAAGACTGCTCGCGTTGCTTGATTTTGTTCTCGAGACCTTTGATCTCGTTGCGGCGGTTCTTAGATTCTTCTTCAAACTGTTGACGGCGTGTTCGGGCATCGTCCTTGGCTTCTTTGAGGGCTTGTTTGACTACGTTGTCAGCTTCTTTGCGCGCTTCTTCGCGCAATTGCTTGGCTTCGAGCTCAGCTTTCTTGAACGCAGTTTGGAGCTGCTTTTTGTTGAAGAAAACACCAACGACAAACAAACCGACCAATAAACCAGCGAATGCCACCAAAATCCCGATGGCTATATCCACGGACCCACTCCTTTCAGAG
>JAYWBY010000595.1:0-3525 GCA_043781115.1 Pseudomonadota bacterium | reverse complement strand
AACGGGAATGATCCGGGCGGTCGACGGCGACATCGACGTGGTGACCCGCGATTGCCGCTTCCGCACCGCCAACGAAGGCGACGTTTTAATCTCCCGCGACGAGCACGGCCAGACCGTGGCGACGGGCGGACCGGCGTCTTTCGACGGGGCCTTCACTTGCCAAGACGAGCAGCTGACGAAAAATGCCGACGATGGCTGCACCGAAGGGCTCTTGCCTCGAATCGTCCACGACACGACGCCGGAAGCGAAGGCCAACGGCATCCAAGGGTCTTGCCAGGGAGCAACCTGCACGGAATATTCCGGCTTGTCGACCGCTTCCCTTAGCGCGGCGATGGGCCAATGCACTGCTGGCTCGGGTCAATGGTTGGCCGGGGCTTGCTCGATGCTGACGACCGACGTCACCGCCGGGTGCTTAAAAACGCCGGCCGCGGAGGACTCGCCTGGCTCCAAACGCATCGTTTGGTTCAAGGCGCCGGTCGAGCCCTCCGCGACGCTCTGCGCCACGGGCGGATGACGAACCCGTCGGTCACGGGCCGTTCGGTGGCGGGCCTCGAGGTCAATGAGCGGAAGGTCGCTCGCCAATTTTCACTTTCGTGCTCTTGGCCTCACCGGCTTTCGGGACAGTGACCGTCAGCACGCCGTCGTGGTAATCCGCGGCTACCGCGTCGGCCTTCACCGCTTCCGGAAGGGTAAATGAGCGTTGGAACTTGCCCTGCCGCCGCTCGACGAAGTGGGCGCGGGCGGTATCCTTTTTGAGTTCGAACTTGCGCTCTCCGGACACCGTCAAGCGGCGGCCGGCGACCTCGATGTCGAGCTCGTCCTTCTTCAACCCCGGGACGTCGAACGTGAACTGGTAGTGCGCATCGGACTCGGCGACGTCGCAGGGAGGCGCGAAAGACGCCTCGGGGCGGCGGTCGCCGTCGAGCAGATCGTCGAGTTGACGGAGAAGCGGTTGCCAGTTGGCGACGTCTTGGCGGGTGCTCAGGTCACGGAAAAGGGAAGGTACGCTGATCATGTGGGTCTCCTTAATGCCTTGAGATGTTCTTTAAAACACCGGCTGGGAATCTTTTGTTCCTGGGGCAAACTTAAAACCGGTTTGGACCTTGTCAAGACCCTGCCCGTCCCTATAATGACGGCCGATGCCGGAAAGCCAAAACACCGCCGCTTTGCCCATTGGCGTCGCCCCCATGGAAGGGGTGACGGTCTTCCCCATGCGCGCCTGGTTCGCCCTGGCCTCCGGGCCGGCGAGCCAGGGGACGCCGTTTTTACGTGTGACCCCGACCTTCCCGCACAAACTCTTGCCGCGCGCCTTCGCGCCAGAGCTCGGCGAGTTGAAGGACGTGACGCCTTACGCGTTGGTGCCACAGATGATGGCCGCCGACGCCGACGACTTCGTGCGCGCCGCCGATTACTTTCCCGCCGACGTGCCGTTCGTCGAACTAAATTGTGGATGCCCGTCCCCGACGTGCGTCGGCAAGGGCGCTGGCAGCAGCTTGCTGAAGGACGCCGCCTTATTTCACTCGACCATCGAAAGCTTGGCGCGCCGGCTCGGTCCAGGACGCTTGGCCGTGAAGATGCGCCTCGGGTTCGCCGCGGCCGAGGAATTTCCGGACCTTTTGGCCGGGATCAAAGCCATGCCCCTGGCGCGCCTGACCGTCCACGGGAGAACTCGGCCAATGGGCTATAAGGGCCACGCCTCGTGGAGCGCCATCGCGCGCGCCGCCGAGACCATGGACGCGCCGGTGTTCGCTTCCGGCGACGTCGTCTGTCGCGCCAGCTTCGCCGAGCGGACGGGTAGAGCGCCCGTCGCCAGGGGCGTCATCATCGGCCGTGGCGCACTGCGCAATCCGTGGATCTTCGCCGAACTTAGAACCGGCGGGCCCACCGCGATCGAAACGGGCGCCCTACTCTACGCCCTGGCTTGTCACGCGATCCTGCACGAACTCTTCGCTTCCAAGCTCGAAGTTTTATACGCTTCGGTGAAGGACGGCCTACTCCTGGAAAGTTGTGGCACCGACCGCGAACGTTGGCGGCATGCCTATGAACGCCTGGCAACGATGCTCTATGGCACCGTTCCCTCGCTTGAGGAGGGCGAGCTCGCCGGACGACTGCCCCTTTCGCGCCCGATCATCGGCCGCTGTAAAATGCTGTGGAACTATTTGCGGTCGAGCCTGCCGCCGGACTACTTCGAGCCGACGCTACTCCGCTCCAAGGACCTGGGCGAACTCTTAGACGGCATTTTGCGGCTCGGGCCCCGCGACCGCGTATTGCCCTTGGCGCACCAAGGTAAATGGGATTGGCTTTATTCTGGCGAACGACGCGAGACCGCGCCCACCGCGGCAACGTGCCACTGAGCGAAGCCGGCGACGAGGTAGCGCGTCCACGCGGCGAGCAGAGCAAGCACCAGCGTCACGAACAAGGCGCTCGTCGCCTGGTCCTCGTCAGTCACCGCTCGAGTCATCAAAGGCAAGTCGTAAAGGGCGTGCAGCATTGCTGGCAATAGCCACGCCTTCAGGAGCTGCAGACTCCGCGGCCCACGCGGCGCCTTTGCCGCCGGCTGGTGGAACGCCAGAAGGTACTGCGCCATGATCACGCCTAAGAACGAATGGCACGGCACGGCCGAGATCGACCTGAGTAGCGACACGGCGCCGCCCCAGTGCGCCGAATAAACCAGGTTCTCAATCGTGGCGAAGCCGAGGCCGGCGACCAACCCCATCTGGAGGCCCAAAGCCGGCTCAGGTTTGATCCGGGCGAACAGCCAGGCGAGCGCCAAAAACTTGCACGACTCCTCCAAGAGCCCGGCGTCGAGCAGCGCTCGGTGCAAAGCGCTGGTGAACGAGCCGTCGCTCGCGGCTTGGCCGGGCATCGCCATGATGCAAACGGGAAAGGCCGCCAACAAACCGAGCGCGAAAGCAGTCAAGAGGTCTTCCCGCGCTTTCGCTCCGATACGCTGCGACAGCGCTAGCATCGCGACCAATGCCGCCGGCAAGAGGGCGGCGAAGAGGCCGCCTTCCGGCCTGACCAGCAGCTCGCGGAGCGAACCGAGCAAAGCATTTAGTCCGAAAGCTCCCAGGTTTGGACTCCTCCGCTGCCTTGCAGCTTCAATTCGCGGAAATCTTCGTGCCTGAGGCTCTCGGGCGCCGCCGCCGAGTCACACGTCTTTTGCGGCAGAACGAAGCCACCTTCACCGTCGAGGCAGAATTTCGCCGCCTCTTCGCCCTCGCCTCCCCAGAAGGCCGTGCCGTCCTTCGACTCGGCGTAGACGAAGACCGGCGGTACGACGTTACGCATCGCCGTCAGGCATTTGCCTTCGCCTACGGGATACCACCCGCGCGCCACCCAATCACCGCGAAGGTTGTCATAATAGGCGATGCTCGTGTAGAGCTTCGGCGTCTCGGTATGGTTGCAGATCCGCACCTCGACCGACGGCACCTCTTTGGTGGACGTCGCAACCAGCGCCGGGCCGCCCCTTCCTTCGCCTGGCGAACTCTTGGCGCTCAGCGCCTGCTCTTCGCCGAAGCGCCG
>JAYWBY010000594.1:0-9757 GCA_043781115.1 Pseudomonadota bacterium | reverse complement strand
CAGCGTGCGGAGTTTGCCTTGGTCTTGCGCGGTCAAGTCCTTGCAGATGATGCGGGGCTTGATCATGCCGTGGTAGCAGCGCGTGCCTTTTTCCTTGGCGTCGGCGTTCAAGCAGTTGAACTTGTCGCCGGTGGCCGGACCTTGGGTCGAAGAACCGACGTCCCAGAGTTCGCCGTGCGGCAGGCCGTCCTTGCTCTTGGTGAACATCCACTCGCCGCAGGTCTTGGTGTTGTCGGAGCCGTCGTAGGCTTTGCAGCCGTCCACGGCGTCTTTCATCGCCGGGTCGTTGATGCCGGCCAGGTCGTTCAAGTTGCCCTGAGCGATCATGTCCGGAGATTCGTCAAACTTGACGAAGAAGCTGTCGTTGTAGGACGTGCCGACGAATTGCGGGAATTCCTGGGAGAAGAACGCGACGCGGACCTGGATCGAGGCCGCGGTCGCCGGGACGTTGACCTTTTGGAACATCTCCGAGATCTGACCGGCGCCATCGGGGCCCGGGAGGTACGAGCTGTTGTGGGTCGAGTCGAGGTTGTAGAGAGAGTTGCCCGTCGAGAGCAAGCAGTAGCCTTCGATGCCGTCGAGGTAGCGACCGCCCGAGGCCGAGGCGATTTCCGCCGGGTCGCCGAAAATTTCGGTGGCCAAGTCGTAAGCGATGCGGACGTCGCCGGTACCGCGCCAGCCTTTGGCGGCGGAGTAGTCGTCGAACTTGGTGCCGTCGCGGACGATTTCGATGGCCGCGCCCGCGTCGTCTTCTCCGGCGCAACCGAGGTCGACGTTGTAGATCGGGTCGGCGGCGGGGTCACGACGAAGAACCGGGGTGTCAGGAGCCGGCTTCGTTTCGACCGGTGTGCCACCGGGCTTCGGCGCGGGAGCGGGCGGCGCGGCCGGGTTCGGCGTCGGCACCGGCGGCTTCGCTTGCGGCGGTTGTTTGAAGCGCAGGTCGGTGACGACCAAGGTCCAGCCTTGGACGAAGTCGGTCACGGCGGTGTTGGCTTTGTTGAAGAGTTCGGTCGATTTCGACGAAGCGTCGGCGTTGCCGAGCTTGCCGACTTTGGCGTCGACGTCGGCTTGGTATTGGGAGAGCACGCCCGAGTAAGCGATCTCTTTCGTCGCGGTCGTCGGCGTACCGAGCGCCACGGTGCCGATGTCGGACTTGAATGCGAAGGTCGAGCCCTTCGAGCCGGCGAGCATCGAAAGGAAGTATTTGCCTTCGCTGGCCTTGTCGCCCGAGATGGTGACGAACGGCGAGCTCGAAGTGAAGACCAGTGCGTCAGCGACCGGCTCGGCGTCGGCTTCGGCCTTGCCGTCCTTGATCAACTTCACCGTACCAGTGAGGAAGGCCAGGCCTTTGTCGCCTTTGCCTTCGATCAAGAGGTACGTACCAGCCTGGTTCTTGTTCGCCAAGTTGACTTGCTTGTTGGCCGGAATATATTTGTTGATGACAGCGCCGTCGACGATCAACTCTTTCGCCGCCGCGTCATAACGCGCGACGGTGATGATACGGAGACGCGTATAGGTCGTCGCCGCGTCGACGTTGAAGGACTCTTTCCGAACGAGGGCGATCGAGCGTTGATTGCCCGCCGTTTGCTGGCCTTGGGCCGGGACGTCGAAGGGAATCGGCACGTGGGTGTCGGCTTTGCCGAGGTCTTGGGAGAACTTCTCGGTCAAGGTAAAGCCACCGTGAACTTTGAAGTCCGCGAATTGCGGCGCAGCTTCGTCCCAACCGACTTCCTTGAGTAGTGCAGATTTCTCTTCGCCGGTCAGCTGGGAAACTCCCGCGGCCTCTTCGAGTGCTTTTTTAGCCTTGTCGCAGCCGGAAGCTGCGAGTCCGAGCGCAAGGGCCGCGATCGGAAGCATGGCGCGAATGCCCGCAAAGTTCATACGGATCTCCCAAATAGAAAGGTAATGAGTGCAACCAGATGTATGACGAACGATTTCGAAAATTGTCCGCTAAGTATAGCGAGGCCCGATGGAAAGAAAACGCTTTTTTTAAGATCTTCATGAGAACGACCCAACAGATGGACGCCGTCCCTCGTTCCCGTGGATAATGTAGAGAATGGAAACTCCGCCATTCACCGCTGATTTTTTGCGCGATGCCTACTCGCAGGGCTTCTTCCCGATGCCGCACCCGGAGACGGGAGAAATTCTTTGGTTCCATCCAGAGCCGCGCGCCATCCTGCCCTTAGACGGCCTGCACGTGTCACGCTCGCTGCGGCGCACTCTCAAGCGCGTACCCTTTGAAATTACCGTCAACCGTGACTTTGCCGCCGTGATGAAAGCTTGCGCAGGGCGACCAGAGACCTGGATCACTGACCAATTTGTCGATGTCTATACGGAACTGCACGAGCAAGGGGACGCGCATTCCCTCGAGGTTTGGCTAAACGACCAACTCGTCGGCGGGGTTTACGGAGTTTCGCTCCACGGCGCCTTTTTCGGCGAATCGATGTTCCACACGGTTACCGACGCCTCGAAGGTCGCCGTCTATCACCTCGTCGAGAGGCTGAAGAGCCGGGGCATGACGCTGCTAGAGGTGCAGTTCATGACCGAGCACCTGGCGACGCTCGGCGCCGTGACGGTCTCGCGCGCCGCCTACATGAAGCGCTTGGAAAAGGCGCTGGCGTCTCCCGCGCGTTTCGTCGACTGACGAATCAGGGCTTCCAGACCAAGGTGCCGCGGCTCACCGTCGTCATGCCACGGCTGTCGACGGTCTCGACCTTCATGCCGAAGCCGGTCGTCCAGTTGGCCGGCGCCAGCGTGCCTAAGTCCAAATCGAAGACGAGGTCCTTCCGGTCTTTCAGCTTCGCGTCCTTCCATTCGCCTTCTTTGCCGAGTGGGCCGTAGCTGACCGTACCTTTTTCGACTTCCACGTCGGCGAGCGCCGCCAAGGCAGCCGCCAAATCCTCTGCATCTTCTACCTTGGCGTGCAGCGGTTGACCGGCGGCGTCTTTGCTAGCCAACTGCTCCTTCATGAACGTTTCGTCGCCCGCAAGCATCAACGTGCCGATCATCGCCTTCTGCCGAACGGCCGCGGCTTCGACGTGCCCGTCGACGTCCGAGGAGTTCGGCTCGCCGTCCGAGAGAAAATAGACTTCGTGTGAGGCGACGACGCGGCCTTTCGCCAAGAGCTCGGACGCCTTCAAGAACGCCTTCTGATAATTCGTGCTGGCGCCCGACTGACAAAGGATCTTGACCGTGCCGTAAGCGGCGCGGAACGCCGCAACGTCGAGAAATGCCGTCGATTCCGTCTTGATGCCGCCATCAAAGGCGATCAACGCAACGCGCGCCGAGTCGGGCAACGTGTCGAGAACCTTGTTGACGGCGTCGTTGCGTCCGCAGGTACCTTTTCTCAACGGGTCGTTGCCGAGATTCAGAAAATCCCGCATCGAATCCGAAACGTCGACCATGAATAAAACGTCGCGTGGTCCGGTGCCGGGATCGCAAGCAGCTCCACCGATTTCCAACCGCACGCTTTCGCGCTCGAGCATGTAGTCTTTGCCGCCGCTGATGACCATCGCATTCGCGTCTTTCGGCGCCGCCGGGGTCGGCTGAGTGGCGCAGGGCCAATGCCAAAAGAGCGAACGCGTGTCGGGGAGTTCCGTGGTGCCGTCGCCCGCGCCGTCGCCCGCGCCGTCGCCCGAGCCGCCGTCAGCATTGGCCGCGCCGCCCGTGCCGCCGCCGGATCCGCCCGCGGAGTCGCTCGCTCCGTCGGTCGCCGGACCTTCGCCGCCGTCGCCCGTATCGCCGCCACCATCGCCGGTAGGCAAGGCGTCGCCGCTCCTCGGATCATCGGGGCCCGTGCCTCGGGCCGCCGCGTCGGTCGAGCGCGAGCTGGCGTGTTGGCCGCCGAAGCGCGTGTCGTTGCCGCAGCCGACGAGCCCTGAGGCAACGACGACTCCGACACAGATTTGCCAACCTCCAAATCGCATCCCCGACCTCCAAGGCGCCCCAAAGGCTGCCTCGAGGTTGTTCGGCGGCATTGGACAAAGCCTTAAGGGAAAATATAAACTCACGAGATTCAGGCAGTTGTGGACGCAAGTCCAACGCGGAGGACAGGCCCGGTGGCAGGACTTCTAGACGGTCGGCGTTTTGCTCTCGCGGCGTTCATGACGGTCGCCGGCGCTGGCCTCGTGTGCTTGCTGAAAGACCGCCCCCTCGAGCTGACGGTTCTGCTTGCCGGACTGCTCGCGGCGAACATCGCGCGCCGGTGGCTGAAGCAGCGCCGAACGGGGGAAGCCTTTGGCCACATCTTCGTCATCGTCACGTCGGCGGTGATCGGTTATTTGACCGAATCCTGGGGCACGACGAACGCTTACTGGACGTACCATTTCCTGCCACCAGGCCAACACGTGCCGCTTTGGGTGCCGCTCGCTTGGGCGATCGCCGGCGAACTCCTGCATTTCGTCGAGGCGCCGCCCAAGACGAGCCCCACGTCGCCGGCTCGGGCGCTGGCCGTCGCTTATGGCACAGGCATGTTTTTCCCTCTGCTTGGCGAGGCGATCGCGGTCGCCAACGGCGTTTGGACTTACTACTGGCCCTACCAAATCCTAGGCATTCCGCTGGCCGCGCTGCTTTTGATTGCGTACGCGCACCTAGCCTTCGGCGCGATTCGCGCCGGCGTCGCCACGAAATTTCCGGCTCGCGCTTAACTCAAGCGGCGACGACGAGGGTCACCGGCACGATCTTGACGACCTTACCGATCTGCACCGCGCGCAGATTGACGACGGAAAGCGACGCGAGGAAAAGATCGTAGGCGTCCTTCTTCACCAGCTTGTGCGGCGCGAAAATTTGCAATTTGGCGTTGACTGAAGGCTCCATGACGAAGCACTGGCTCGACCAACGCGACACGTCACGGACGATGACGCTAAGCGGCGTCGGTTCGGGGTAGTTGATGTCGACGAGCGGCTGCGGCGCCTCCTCGCGCTTCGGGGGCAACGGCGGCAAATCGGGCGCGGCCGGCTGTTTCGCCTCGCCCACCTCGTCCAAGTCCTCGACTCGTCGCTCGCCCATGGCTTCCTCCGCTGCTGCGGACCTTTCGGCGAGCTTGGGCAAAGCTATAGAAGAAAGGGGTAACCCTTTAATACTCAGCGGTTCTTTTTCGTCAGGGCGGCCTTCAAGACCTGCTGGAGCCTGACCGTCAGGGGCCCCGGAGCCGCGGCTCCGACCGGCGCGCCGCCCAGCTTAACGATCGGCACGATTTCAGACAGCGTGCCGCAGAGAAAGAGTTCGCTCGCCGTCGTTAGCTCGGCGGCCGCGACGCGGCGTTCGCGTACGGCGAGGCCCGTCTTCCGAGCTTCTTCCAGCAAAAAGGCACGCGTGATTCCCGGCAAGATCGCCGGTCCGAGCGGCGTCGTGTGCAGTTCGCCACCGAGCACGGCGAAGAAGGAGGAATGCGTCCCTTCCGTCACCAAGCCGTCGCGGTCGACCAAAACCGCTTCGTCGAAACCTTTGGCGCGCGCTTCCGAAGCCGCGAGTGTGTTGCCGAGCAGGTTCACCGACTTGATGTCGCAACGCCCCCAGCGAAGATCTGGCAAGAGGCAGGCCGAGATGCCGACACGGCATTTTTCCGCGAGATTTGGCAGGGAGACGTCGAGGAGGTGGATCAGCTCGCTCGCCTTCATGCCCGCCGGAGGCACGTGGCTCCGCGGCGCGGATCCCCTGGAAATCTGCACGTAGACGCAGGCGTCCGTTGCGCCGGAACGCTCCAACAACGAAGCGACGCGGTCCCCAAAGCCGGCTAGCGAGGCGTCGATACCCAAGGCGGCGAGGCTCGCGGCCAGCCGAAGCTGATGCTCCTTCATGAGCCAAGGCAGTCCAGAATAAACCCTGATGACTTCGTACGCGGCGTCGCCAAAGAGGTACGCCCGATCGGTCGCGGCGACCCGGACGTCGGCGAGCGGCAGGAACTCCCCGTTCCACCATGCCCAGGCCGTCTGCGGTTGGTCGCTCACCGTCTTTCCTTTGCGCAAAAGTCTTGCTAAGGTGGGGTTATAAGCAAAATTGCGGTTTGATCAAAGGGAGTTTTGCAATGTCTCCGAATCCGAGCTCCAGCACGTCCCCGGGCGACGAACGTCAAGGCGCCTCCGCCGTCCCCTTCGAGGACGACGCCGCCGAGCTGGCGGCCGACGATCAAGCGGAGTTGGCGGCGACCGGCGAAGTCGTCGTCGCGGAAGTAGTCGAATCCCCCGCCGACAAGAAAAACAAACTGCCGGAGATTCCCATCGCGGAAGTCGCCGTCATCACGTCGCAAGCCGATCTCGACAAGGTGCTCGCAAAGCACAAGGGATGGATGGAAGCCGTCCTCGACCCGAAGGTCGAAGTGGCCCACGGCCGCGCCAATCTCCGCGGCGCCGATCTACGCCCCTACGATTTAAGCGGCGTCAATTTGAGCGGCGCCGACCTGTCGGGAGCCAATCTCCAAGGCGTCGAGTTGGTGAACGCCAATTTGACGGTCGCCAACCTCACCAACGCCAACCTCGCCTGCGCCAACCTGCGCGGCGCGCGCATGATGCGCGTCAAGATCGACGGCACGGATTTGCGCGGCGCCGACATGACCGGCGCGCAGTTGGTCGGCGTCGACTTGAGCAAGGCTCAGCTGAAATCCAAGGAAGAACCGGCGCCGGCACTAGAAGTGGCGCCGCACCCGGAAGGTCTAGTCACGGAACCTGAGGCATCTCAGGGCTGAGGGCCCATGCTGACCGCCGCTGAAATCGCCAGCTATCAAGAGGACGGCTACACGGTCGTCCGCGGCGTGTTGAACGCCAAGGAGCTGGCGGAAGTGGTCGCCGCCTGCGACGAGCTCGTCAAGATGGCACAGGCCTTCGCCGACGACTCCTTTTCCGGCGTGACGTTTTTCAACATTTACCGCAAGGCCGACCCTTTCGCGAAGAACATCGCCGAGGCCGAGATCGTGCCGGGGCAGATCCGCCGCGTCACCTACCCTTACGCCCTGTCCGCGACATTGAACCAGTACCGCGGCCATCCGCGGCTGCTCTCGGCGATCGCGGCGCTGATCGGTCCCGACTTGAAGCAGATCGTAAACCAAGTCAACTTCAACCCGCCGAAGAGCACGACCGGCTGGGGCTGGCACCAGGACTACCGCTTCCGCAAAGCCGGGGTGCCGAACCTCAGGCGCGACTTCGTCCAGTCGATCTTGGCGATCGACCTCTGCTCCACGGAAACCGGCGGCATTCGCCTCGTGCCGAAGAGCGACCGCCTCGGCGACTTGAAGCTCGACACCGACACCGACGGCGCGGAGAACTACTTCGACGCGCAGGCGGCCGTGACGCCCGAACTGAAACCTGGCGACGTCGTGTTGTTCAATTCGCACGTTGTCCACGGGTCGACCCCGAACCGTTCGCCGAACCAGCGCCGCGTCTACATCAACGGCTACGCCCGCGCCAACGCGACCATCGGCATGCCGGTCTTGGTCGGTGGCGTCCCGACGACGAAAATTACCGGCAAGATGGAATACGAGGGCGACCTCGAACTGCTGCCGAAAGCCTCGAAGTACTAAAAGGACCGCAGATGAAATTCGTGAAAGTTTTGGCTCTAACCGCGCTCTTTTGCTTGCCGACCGCCCAAGGCGCCGACCTAAAAGCCGCGCAAGCCGAAATTCAAAGCGGCAAGGCAGTCCTTGTCGACGTGCGCGAGGCAGCCGAGCTGAAGGACGGCGTCGTCGATCATTCGCTCTGGCTCGCGACGTCCGACATCAAAGCCAAGAACGCCCATTTTACCGAAACGCTGAAGGCCTTGCCGAAAGACAAGACGATCTACACCTACTGCGCCTCGGGGTTTCGCTCCGGCAAATTCGCCGACGACTTGAACGGCCAAGGGTACAAGGCCGTCAACCTCGGCGGTTTCGCCGACTTAAAAAAAGCCGGCTTCGCCGTCAAGACGCCCTAACCCGGGCAACGCGCCCAAACCAAGCGGTAGGTTTCGACGACGCTCAAGTCCTGGCTTTGCTGGCTGAGAGCCGACGTGGCCGCGTCGATGGCGTCGACGCTCAAGCGTGGCGACCAACTCGCTAATTCAAAAAACGAGATGGCATTTACTTGCGCATTTGCCAAGAGATCGCACAAATTCTCGAACGAACGCGCAATTGGTCGCATTTTGATACTGGTTAAAGCTTCCCCCGGTAGCGTTCGATGAAAGAAGCATGAAACTTCTGCTGCTTTCCTTGATTCTAGGATTCGGACTTTCGCCGCCGGCGTCGGCCGCCCAACCGGCGTACGCGAAGGGCCAAAATCCCTGGCTCGGCCGCGAAATGAGCCGCGCCGACCTCTTGCCTTCGTTGACGCGCGCCGCGGACTATCTGGTGCGCCAGCAGCTCGACGACGGGCAGTTCGTTTATTTGAACGATCCGCGCGGCAAGGCCCGCCGGGAAAATGGCGACCGCTACAGTCTGATCCGGCATCTCGGGGCCGTGTACGCGCTTTTGCGCGCCTACGAAACCGTGCAAGACCCTCATTATCTCGAGGCTGCGCGGCGGGGCGCGACCTTCGCCAAAGGTTTCGTCGTCTCGACGCCGAAGGAAACCAAGCTCGTCGGCTTGAATGGCCAGCCACAGCTCGGAGAAAGCGGCTTTCTCCTCCTCGATCTTTCGCTGGCGGCGAAACTGGATCCGAAAGGCGCCGGAGACGACGCGTCGTTGGCAGCTAAACTCGCCGCGTTCGTCACGGCGAACCTGACCTTCGGCAACCGCTTCTCCACGAAGGAGCAATGGGCCGAGTGCCAGACGATCATGGGCCTCGTCCTCTACCAGCAGGTGTTCGCCGTCGACGCCAAGATCCTCGACGTCGCCAAGACCTGGCTGGCGGCCGCCCAAAAGGACGGTCACCGCTCGCACTGGAGCATCCAAGCCATTGCTTGGCTTGGTCGCGCCGCGCCGGCCACCGACAAACATCTTTTGGAAGAAGGCCTACTCGCGGCGCACGCCGAACTCAGCGACGTGCTGAACGCCGACTCGGCGTCCGAGACGCCCCGCCTGGTCGGGTCCCACTTCGGCAAACTCAACTCGTGCAACGCCTCGGCCCGCAACGAAGGGTTGATCGCGGCGCACTTCCTGGCGAAGCAGCTCTTTCGCAACGACGAGGCGCGCTTTTTCCTCGACCGCGTGAAGGAGCATCTGGCGTTTGCCCTGCAGTTTCAGTACGGGATGACGGGTAACTTCTACGAAGCCGATCCGCTCAAGGCGCGCCTAGGCCGCCTTTTCCACCTGGACGGCGGCGTCTTTGACAGCCCCGACGCCGGCTACGTCCGCATCGACTTCGTCGCCCATCACGTGCGGGCGCTCGCCGCTTATCTCACGTCGAGCGCGGTGCCGAAGAGCGTCGGGTTGACGCTGCCCGATCTCGTAGGGCTGCCTTGACGCGGAGGCGCGGAGATTTTTTAACCGAGGAGGGGCGGGGATTTATTCACCGCGGAGGGCGCGGAGGGGTTTTGAAAAATGCCGGCCGCTAGGCCGGCATTTTCCTGCCGCTACGCGAAGGGACGTTAGTTCGGGCTACAGGTAATCGACTTCGCCGTAATTTCTGATCCCGATCGCAGTCCATGGAGAATAAAGTGTGTCCCACTGGTGAACACCCAGTTGTCGGGGCAACTGCTGACGACAGTCGGTTGATTAGGCTGGGCCGATGGGGTTAAACCCGAGCGGCTTGCCGCTCAGCGCGTCTTAAGGAGCGTAAACACCCTCGGAGCCAAGGAAGTCGCATGCCGTTTTTCGAAAATTCCGCGACACCGTCACCGCTTCATCGATGAA
>JAYWBY010000593.1:0-3538 GCA_043781115.1 Pseudomonadota bacterium | reverse complement strand
CCTCGGCGAAGGACAAGGCGTCGAGGGCGTTTCTTTTCGCGACGGCGAGCGACCGAACGTCGGCGCGCAGGTTTTCCGAGATCGAAAGGCCGGCGGCGTCGTCGGCGGCCTTGTTGATGCGTTTACCCGACGCCAGCCGTTCCGTCGACCCGTTCAAGTCGTCGGTTTGGGTGCCGATCTGCCGGAGCGCCCGGGCAGAGGCCAAGTTGGTGCGGATTCGGAAACTCACGGTCCGCCTTCTCGGAAAAGGTCACGGGACGCCAGAATCCATGGTGAGGAAGTATAGGAAATCATCGAGCGCCCCTTCGATGTCGAGGCGGAGGGACTGACGGCAGGTCTTGCAGGCCAGAGCGGGGAGCCGAATGACGCGGCTCTTATCGAGCAAATCTTGAATGGCGATCGTTGCCGAGGTGGTGTGCCGCTCGTCGCAAACCATCGGCAAGGTCACCGAGCGGATGCGGCCGAGTCTTTTGACGCCACCGACCAAGGCCGGCATGACGTTTACCGCTTCGATGACGCTCGGCGGCAGCTCGTGAAATTCCAGCGGCCGTTCGCCCCAGCCTTGAACGAAGAGCGCGATGCGCCTTAGGCCGAGGCTGTTGATCCAGTCGACGCCGCGCATGTTGAGCCGGAGCACCGGCTCTTTCGAGTCATGGAGCGGACTGAAGTCGGCATGCTCGTCGAGCGTACCTTCCAAGTAGTACATGCCGTCTTTGAAGCGGTGTTTGATACCGTGCGCCACGCGAAACTCAGTTCTTGGCGTTGCCCGCGACGGCCATCTCCGCCAGTTCGGGTGCGCTGCGGCGGCCGACCAACAGCGAAACGACGCCGGGGGAAGACTGCCAGGCGACGAGGTTCAGCTCGTCGGACGCATAGGTTTGGAAAATCAAGCCACGCATATTGCCCGGCTCGGCCGGCGGCAAGTCGGAGAGTTCGCCGGCGTAGGAGAAGTGAAACAGTTTTTCCGAAGTGGCCTCGTTGCCGTAGATGACGACCGCGACTTTGGTGACTTCGTAGTCGATGATGGTGGCGCCTTCCAACCCCCAGCTGGAGGGGACGACGCGCAGTACTTTCGGTTTGAAGTCGAGGCCCGGATAGGTGGCCAAATACTGGCGCACTTCGCGCATGTCCTTGCTCGGTAGGTTGATGCGCTCCTTGGGGTTTCTTTCCAAGGAGTCGGCCTCGTAGCCCAGGTATTCGAGCGGCTTGAATTTCTGTTCGTTCTGCGGCCCGAACTTCCAAACCGCGAAGCCGACGGCGCCAGCGGCGATGGCGACCAGCGTCAGGCGACGCAACAGGGTGTTGACGACCTCGCCGCGGCCCAGTTGCTCTATCTTGACGTTTTCTTGCGTGGCCTTGATCGTCGGGTCCTGCACCATGCCGCGCAGTTCGGCGAGCTCGCCGTCTTTCAGGTAGTAGCTCTGCATCGACAGCTGCAGGCGGCCGCGCATCGTCTGGAACTGCTCCGGCAGCTTCTCTTGGCCCTTCAGCTCCGCCTCGAACTTGGCGAGCAGGTCCTTCGGCAATTCCCCGTCCAGGTACTCGGCCATGAACGAGTGCAGGAAGTCGGGTGTGGATAGTTCGGACGGCGAAAACGCCATGACGTAGGCCCTCTCTCTCGTGCTAGGTCCTCAAAGTTCGAGCGTGCTCTTCATCAGCGACCGCCGCGCGGTAGCTAAGTGCACCCGGAGGTCTTTCTCTTGCCAACCAAGCGCCCGCGCCGCGTCGCTGGCCGAGAGCCCGGCGATGTCGACGGCGACCAAGGCCGCGCGCGCCTCGATCGACAACGGTTTCAGCACCTTGGTGACGGCCGATTGGCCCTCGTTGAACTTTTGGCCCTTGAGATCCTGGTAGGTCTTCCAGGTTTCGCCAATGAGCATCAGATTGGTGTTGGCGTCGCCCGCCCCGTGCACTTTCTCCAACTGGGCGGCGATGTTCTGGAACGTCCGCTTGGCGCACCGCGCCGCGCCGTCGAGGCTCAGCAAGAGGGCGAACGCGAAGCGGTAAACCGTGTCGGCATGCGACACCAGCTGCTCTTCGTAGAAATTGATCAACGACTCGTCGTACTGCTTCGCCGGCGTAGACACGTCGCGGGCTCCTCTTCGGCTACCCCTGGGGCAGCGTCGCCAGGAAAAATTTGTGAAGTTTTTCCAACCTTTAATTGATATTATCATGTTATCAACTCGACCATACGACTGGCAAGGGGCGGGGGTCCCGCCCACTGGCTAGATAGACTGGGTGCATGCTGACTATATGAGCACGCCTCTCGCCAATTGGCTCCTCGTCGTGCCCGCGCGGCTGGGCTCTGAACGCTTGCCGCGCAAGCCTTTGGCCGATCTGGGCGGCCGACCCATGGTCGTCCGGGTGGCGGAAAATCTTGCCCCCCTGGTCAAGCTCGGCGCGGCGTTGGTCGTCGCCACCGATTCCACCGAGGTCCTGGAGGCCTGCCGGCGCTTCAACGTCCCCGGCGTTTTGACCCGCGCCGACCATCCGAGCGGTACCGACCGGTCGGCGGAGGCGGCGTTGGCGGCGGGGCGCCCTTACATCATGAACGTCCAGGGCGACGAACCGTTCGTGGATCCTACCGATTTGCAGGAACTTGCAGCGGCGATGGAGCGACGGCCGGCCGCCGACATCGGCACGCTCGTCTTCGAGTCGCGCGACGCCGCGCTCGCCGCCGACCCGAACGTCGTCAAGGCCGTGCGCCGCGGCGACGGTTATGCGTTGTACTTTTCGCGGCACGCCCTTCCTTACGATAGGGCCGCCAAGGCGGCCAAGAACCTGCCCCCGATTTTTTGGCAACACATTGGCGTTTACGCCTTTCGCCGTGAGAAGCTGCAAGAGTTCGTGAAGCTGAAGCCTTCGGCGCTCGAGAACGCGGAAAAACTCGAACAGCTTCGGGCTCTGGAGAACGGTTGGATGATTTATCTCCAGCCGGCCAAGACCTTTGCCCGGGGCATCGACACCCCGGAGGATCTCGAGGCGGCGCGTGAAAGGTTTTAAATTCTTCGTCACCGCGGCCATGCTCGGATTTTCCGCGGCCCCGGCGCTGGGCCTGCCCATCGGCTTCGGCGTCAACCAAGGTGAAGTCGAATATAGCGAGACGCGCTCGGATCATTTCATCGTTTACCACGATAAACGCGTGCCGGAAGAAGGCGCGCTGACCCTGAACGCCTTGGAAGCGGCGCGTCCGTTTCTCGAATCGTGGTTTCAACAGCAGCGCGACCGGCCCCTGCCTGTCGTCACGTCGGCCGTGACGGAGAACGCCTCATTCGCCGATTTTCTTTTCGACGACTTGGAGCTCCAAACGCTCGGCCAAGGGTCGAAGGATCTCGCTTGGCACGAATACACCCACTCCACAATGTACCGAACGATGGACAACATCCTCGGCCCCGCCGGTAACATCCTGCATTTGCCGTGGATGCCAGCTTGGTTCCTCGAAGGCTTGGCGGAATCGACCAGCGTTTCGGTCGGCTCCGACGTTACCGCCGGCATCGAGCGCTACAGGCGCTCTCCGGCGATTGGCCGAGCTACGACC